>CAYGZI010000171.1:0-10142 GCA_964354245.1 uncultured Planctomycetaceae bacterium | reverse complement strand
TCGACCAGGTCTTCGGCCAGAGCTGGGCCTGGCAGGTCGGGCTGGGGCGGATCCTCCCCGAAGACCACGTGAAGAAGGCCCTCGCGTCGCTGTGGCGATACAACTTCACGCCGGACGTCGGGCCGTTCCGCAAGGCCCACCCGCCCGGCCGCTGGTACGCGATGCCCGGCGAGGGCGGCCTCTTGATGTGCTCCTGGCCCAAGGGCGAGGCCGCCCGGGTGCGCGAGGGCTTCGACTACTACTTCAACGAGTGCATGACCGGCTTCGAGTATCAGGTGGCCGGGCACATGATCTGGGAAGGCATGGTCCAGGAAGGGCTGGCCGTGACGCGGACCATCCACGACCGCTACCATCCCTCCCGGCGCAATCCGTGGAACGAGGTCGAGTGCGGCGACCACTATGCCCGGGCTATGGCCAGCTACGGCGTGTTCCTGGCCGCCTGCGGCTACCAGTACCACGGCCCGAAGGGCCATCTCGGCTTCGCCCCGCGGCTCACGCCAGACAACTTCCGTGCGGCCTTCACAACGGCCGAAGGCTGGGGCACCTTTCACCAAACCCGCTCGGGCGCCACCCAGACCGACACTCTGGAACTCAAATGGGGCAAGCTGCGGCTCCGGAGCCTCTCCTTCGCCCTGCCCGCAAACCTCCGGCCGCAGCAGGTCCGCGTACACTCAGGCGGCGCCGAGATCGCAAGCAAGCACACTATGGCCGACGGCAAGATCACGATCGACCTGACCTCGGACCTCATCCTCCACGCAGGCCAGAAGATCGAGGTGGTGATCGCGTAAGCGCCCGTAGGACGACTTGAAAGTCGTCCCACCCCGCCCACTGCCCCCTCCGCTTCTTTCATTCCGAAGCTCCGCTTCGGAACGCACTTTCCGGAAGCTCTGCTTCCAGCGGACAATTGCCCCGGGCCGAACGCTCCCTCGCGGAGGCGAAGCGGAGCTTCGGGGACGGCCCGTTGCGAAGCGGGTGCTTCGCAACGAGAGGAACAAGAGGCATTTCGTCGCGGTTGTGGCCGTAATCTCCAGCGCGGCCTTCGGCCGCAACCAAAACGACGCCCGCAGAGTCTCGCCGTAATCCCTTAAGAAGTGAAGTGTTATCGCGCAATGTTGCCGGGAGCTTTGTCAAGTTTGTCGCGATCTTTGAGGTTAGTAGTCCAGAGAACTACTCGGGCTCTCCAACCAAGCACATGGAATGTGGCGGATCACAAGCGCGGATTCCGCATTTAACAGCGGGGCCGGAATCATAGTCGTCCCCTCAGTGGGGATGGGTAGGAGCCGCGGGAGAAGAGCCCATGGCGGAATGGGAGACCTCCGAAGCTCTGCACAACGACAGTTTGACATCCGAGGCAACCGGCATTGCCGTCATCAAGAACCCACAGCGGAGGAGTCCGTCGCAACAGAACTAATGAAGGATGGTGTCTCATGAATCACGCACAATCACTGGATTCGCGGTTGAACATCGAGGAGCAGATGGTCGCGGTTGTCGAAAACGCCACCCCAGCCGTGGTCCCAGTCCATGTAGAGCGTACCTTCCCGTTGCACCGACTGGGTGAAGCCCGACGGCAGGAGCAGCTCACGCGCGACACCATGGCGCGCCGCTTGGACATCACGCTAGAGGAGCTGACACGGCAAGAGTGCGAAACCACGGACCTGCCGCTCAGCGTGTTGCACAAGTGGGCCGAAGTGCTGCACGTACCGGTGGCCGAACTCGTGCAGGAACCGGGCGATTCGTTGTCGATGCCGCTCTATGATCGCGCCCACATGGTTCTGGTCATGAAGACCGCTGCGACCATCCTGGAACGAGCCGGCGATCCGCGGACGAAACGGTTGGCGCAAACCATGGTCGACCAGTTGATCGAGATCATGCCGGAGTTGCGCGGCGTCGGCACCTGGCCTACCGTGGGCAAGCGCCGCGGCCTCGATGAACTGGGCAGCGCCGCCGAGCGAAGCTTGTCGGACGAGGTCTTCATGGACGTGGTGGGTTGAGAGGGACTCCGTGAACCGTAGAGCAACGGCAAGTGAGACCACGACGTGCAGTCGCTTCAAGGTCATTTTCTGGTGGCGGCCCCACATCAGGTTGACCCGAATTTCGTCGAAGCGGTCAAGCATATTCCGAGTGACCCGTCTCTGAATTGACGCCCCCGCAGGCGCAACGGCATGGTCCGCAGCTCGTGGGCCTGCCGATCCCGTCGATGGGTACGCCGTTCCGCTTGGCCCCGGTCAGCGACCGGAAGGCGGCGGCTTGGGGAAACTGATTCTATGAGAACACAAGGAGACATCGAAGCCGCCGTTTGTGAAGCAATGTATCGTTTTCAGCAGGATTACATGGGCCGCCGCCCCAAGGACATTCACGCCCACCTGCTCGGCGATCTCCTTGTGGTCCGCCTTCAAGGCGTTTTGACCTCGGCCGAACAGCATCTGGTCAAGTCGCTTCCGGCTGACAGAGGGCGGGACCTGCTCAAGCAAGTACGGAGCCATCTGATCGAAACGGCGCGTCCGGTGACGGAAGCGATGGTCCGGGAGATCACAGGCGTCAAGGTGCTCGCCCTTCACTACGATGTCAGCACCGTAACTGGCGAGGAAGTCATTCTCTTCTCCCTTGCCCAGCCGCCTTGTTTCCGCGACGCAAAGAAGAAATAGCGAGTCTGACTCGCTCCCCTAGATCCACGCCTTACCCCCAGCCGCAAGCCGGCGCGCTTACCGCCTGCGATTACCATGCTCGGCGAGGGAGTCTCGCCGGCAGTGAGGGCGGCGGCTAGGAAATCTTATCCCGGCAAGAGGGCCGCAACAGCTTCCGCAGATTCAGGCCGCCGGCTCGGATCTTCTTCCAAGCACTGAAGTATTGCCCGCTCCAGGGCAGGCTCAATTTCGGGACACAGCGCCGAAGGTGGAATCAGTGCTGGAGCGGCTTGGAAGCCGTCGGCCGGCACGCCGCCGAAGGGCTCCTTTCCCGTGGCCACTTCATACAGCACAAGCCCAAGCGCATAGAGATCGCTTTGTTTCGAGGGTTGCTTGTGGTGAAACAGACCGGGGGCCATGAATCCGGGCGTCCCGGCCAAAGGAATCTGGCCTCCGGCAGTGGGAACGAAAGCCGCTATGCCGAAATCCGCGATATGAACGTGACCGTCTCCGTCAATCACGATATTCGCCGGCTTCAGGTCCCGATGTAACACGCCGTGATCGTGCGCAGCACCCAGTCCGGCGCACAGCTCCCTGGCGATTTGCACTGTCTTTTCACGCGAGAGTCTGCCGGCGCGCCGCAGCAGCGACGCAAGATCTTCGCCGTCGATGAACTCCATCGATATGAACACCTCGCCGTCGGCAAGTTGGCCGATGTCGTAGACTCTGACCACGTTCAGATGGGCAACTTCACGGGCCGTCGCGACTTCGCTCACGAGACTGTTCCGCGTCGGGTCGCCGCCGGTCTGCCCGAGGGCGAGAAACTTCAACGCCACGTCTTGATTCATTATCTGATCGTGGGCCCTGTATACCTCGCCCGCACCGCCTCCACCCAGCGGCCCCAGGATTTTGTAGCGCTCGGCGGCAATGATTTCACCCGGCGAAAAACGCCGCGGACTCTCCGCCGTTGCTGCCGCAATGGGGGTGTCGGCGGGAATAAGCTCCCCGGGAAAACGGGCGACGGGAGGAAGGATCTTGCCGTGCGCGGCATCTTCGCTTGACGTGCCGATGATGGTCGTCGAGCGAGGTTGCTTCAGCAGGGATTCCAATTCCTGTCGAAGCTCCGGATCGCCCGCGCATGTGCGATCGAGGAACGCGCCAATCTCGCTCTCGGCAAGTTCGCACGCAGCCAGGAACAATCTCCGGACCTGCGCGTAGCGCTCCGCACTCATGGCACGTCACGCGTACTGAGTTCTCGCCGCAACCACGCGCGAACCATGGTCCATTCCCGCTCCGCCGATCGTTTGGACATCCCCATCACCTTCGCTACCTCCGCGATGCTCAGGCCGGCGAAGAACCGCAGCTCGATCATTTGGACCTGGCGCGGGTCGAGCTTTGCGAGCTTGGTCAGGGCATCTTCAAGTGCCAATAGGTCTACGTCGCGATGCGACTCGACGACCAGGTTGTCGTCCAGCGCGATGCGATGCCGATCGCCGCCCCGCTTTGCTGCCCCACGTCGTCGAGCATGATCCACGAGAATCTGCCGCATGGATTGAGCGGCAATGCCCAGGAAATGGGCCCGGCCCCGCCAATCAACGCGTGTTTGCCCGAGGAGCTTCAAGTAGGCTTCGTGAACCAGCGCGGTCGGCTGAAGAGTATGGTTCTGTCGTTCGCCGTGCATGTATCGCGCGGCAAGTGCTCGCAGTTCGGTGTAGACGTCCGCAAACAACTGCTCTCCGGCATGGCGGTCCCCTGGCTCAAATGTCTCCAGGAGCTGAGTCACCCGAGAAGATCGGCTCGATGTCATGGCCGTCCGGCTCACCAATCGTTAAGGATCCTGCACCACGGCATTGTCGCACCCGCGAATGCCCCGGTCAAGGCGGACTACGGGCGGCAAAAGAGGTGCGCCTGTGGCCGGGCCCGTGCGAGTTCGTGTCGCTTGGGCGTGAATGAAATCAATGTACCAGGATCGCGTGGCGGGCGGAAGTAGAGGGGATAGCCCCGGCGGGGGGAGGGGTGGGTTGCCTGCCGCCTGCTTTGCGCCCCTCAGTCGTAGCGATACGGCCGGATCCGCTGGATGCTTGGCGATCCGCCGGGCAGTTGCAGCCTCCAGCCGCCGGCGCTCTCGTCGCCGTTCATCCGCCCGCCCGGCATTCACGTTCTCGTCCCGAAGCTCCGCGTCGGAACGCACTTCCCGGAAGCTCTGCTTCCAGCGGGCAGTCGCGTCGGGCCGGACGCTCCCTCGCGGAGCCGAAGCGGAGCTTCGGGGACGGCGCGTTGCGAAGCGAGAGCTTTGCAACGAGAGGCAAATGGGGTTGACGCCGGCGTGGTGCTTGTCGGATAGTTAACAAGTGGCGGCCGCGGGGCGTTGTGCTCCGCGTCGTCGGCGGAACCCAGTTCAGCTTTCTTCCTTTTCCGGGGAGGGTCGTGCAATGTGCCAAATCGATCGTCGCCAGTTCGTGGCCGCCTTGTGTACGGCACCCTGGCTATTGCCTCGCGCGGCATGGAGCAAGGAAGTCGAGTCCACGCAGTCGAGCCCCACGCTCGACCTGCACGTCCACCTGGTCGGCAACGGAGACACCGGCTCCGGCTGCCGGCTCTCGCCCGACCTGACCGGCAAGTGGTGGTTCGGATTGCTGGTGCGCAAGCTCGGCATCTACCGGAGGGCCGGCACGTTCGACGAAGGCTATGTCAATGCGTTGGTGGAGACCATCTCTTGCTCGGGACTGGATAAGGCGGTGGTCCTGGCCCAAGACGCGGCCTACGACTGCCACGGGCAGCCCGACTGGTCCAAGACCCGGCTGTATGTGCCCAACGACTACCTTTTTGAGGTCGTCGCCCGGTACCCGAAGCTCATGGTCCCGTGCGTCGGTGTGAACCCCGGCCGGCCCGGGGCGATCGAGGAGCTGGAGCGCTGCCACAAGAAAGGGGCCCGCATGTTGAAGATCTATCCGCCCGCCCAGTGGATCGACCCGAGTGACAAGAAGTACACCCCCTTCTTCCGGCGTTGTGCGGAACTGAAGATGGTGGTGATGTCTCACACGGGCCATTCGAAGAGCTTGGGCACGGCAGACCCGACCCTGGGCAACGCGGCCAAGCTGGCGCTGGCCCTGGACCAAGGGTGTACGGTGGTCGCTTGCCACAGCGGCACGAGCGGATGGGAGGATTGTCCGGACATGGTGCCCGACTTCCTGGCCATGCTCCTCAAGTACCCGAAGCTGTGGGGCGACACGGCGGCATTGTGCAGCCGGGCGCGGTCGAAGAACTTCTTGCGGCTGTTGGCCGATGAGGTGGCGCCGCAGCGATTCCTCTACGGCAGCGACTTCCCTTTCCCGCCGAGCGTGGGGTCCTTCCGCAGCACCCTGGGCGTGCGCAACACGCTCCGCCTGCGGCGCATCGACAATCCGATCGCCCAGGATTATGCCCTTCAGCAGATGCTCGGCGTGGGCCGCACTGCCGCAGAGCGGTCCTACCGCCTGGCCCACGGTCAACATCCGAGCCCGAAGGCCGCTGCCACCGCGTGATCGCCGGATCATGGATGGCTGCCTGGCGGGGAAGCTGGCCCAAGCTCGTCACCCGGTATCCCTCGGATCCCGAGCAGCATGAGAACTGGCTGGGGAAAGCAGGTCTGGAAAGGACTTCCGAAATCTGATAGACTTCGGAAGTCCGTAGTGTCCGGGTGCGGCAGGAGGAGAAGACGATGAAACGCCTGCTTCTTGGAGTCCTCGTGTTGGCCGGCGTGCTGGCGCTGGCCGGCTGCTGACCGGGGCGAAAGCGGCCCGCGTCGGGCTGCCAGGCATTGGAATCCGCGCCGGCGGGAATCGCCCGCGCCGTGGGCGATCGCGGCCGTTGATCGCTGCGGTCAGCCCTCCCCGAGCGCCTCCAGAAGCGGCCCCAGGTGCGCCTCGTACCGCCGCCATCGTCCGACCGAGGTGGTGTAGATCGGCCGCCGCACCTGGAGCTTGCTCGCCGTCTGCACGGGGCGGCGGCTCTCATAAAACGTCAGGCAGCGGTCATCCCATTGGAGCCCGCAGAACGCCACGAGTCGCCGGCTCACGGCCTCCGGGTGGGCCACCAAGTCCTCGTAAACCACGTCGAGCATCTGCACGGGCAGGACCGCACGCCAATGCTCCATCAGCCGCTCGTACGCTCGGTAGTACCGGCCCAGGTCACCCAGGTCCCAGGCGAAGTCCGCCCTCCGGAAATACTGGAAGTAGCACGACAGGCAAACGTCCCGCGGATCGCGGCGGCAGTGGATCACCCGGGCCCGAGGGTACAAAGCCGCCAGCAAGCCCAGGTGAAGGTACGTCAGCGGCGCTTTGTCGGTCGCGCGCACCGCCGGCCCGCCCCGCCGGGAGATCTCTTGGAGGTAGTCCTGCGCCATGGCCCGGGCAACGTGCCGATCGAGACGGTCCACGCACCGGGGGTAGTCTTCCGGCGTGCCAAGACGGGCGGGCAGTCCGGCCACGAGCCGGCTGACTTCGTCGAGTTCGCCGGCGCCGAACACCAGCGGATGGCGGGCGAGGATGTGCTCGACCAAGGTGGTGCCCGAGCGGGGCATGCCGACGATGAACACCGGCAACTCGGTGTCCAGGCCGAACGCCCGCGTCCGCTCGAAGAACGCGGGCGTAAACGTGGCGGTCAACTGGTCGATGAACTGGTCGTGTTTGTCGGGGTCGAAGGCCCGCCCGGTCTCGCGAAGGAGGCGGTGCTGCGAGGCATTGCCCAGGCGGTAGGAGTCGAAGGCGTCGTCGTAAGCCCCTGCCTTCTCGCGCACGAGGGCCAACGCGAAGTGGAGCAGGCTGGCGTCGCCCAGCGGGAGGCTCGGATCGCGCAGCAGCGTCTGAATCCGCTGCAACTGGGCCTCGGGGAACTCGTAGTGACCGTTGGCGGCCAGCTCGGCCAGCGCGAAAAGCGGCTGGGCCCAATCGGGACGTAAGCGGAGGGCCTCCAGCGCATGGCCCACGGCCTCGTCCGCCCGGCCCTGGTCCTCGAGGATGTAGGTCAGTCCGTTGTGGGCATCGGCGCAGTCGGGTAGCAGGCTCAAGGCTTGGCAATAGGCCGCCCCTGCCCCTTCGAGGTCCTTCTGGTCGTACAGCGCGTGGCCCAGATTGATGCACGCCCCGGGGTTATTGGGTTTGATCTGGAGGGCCCGGCGGTAACAGGCCACGGCCTCTTGCGCGTGGCCCTGGCCTTCCAGTGCCACGCCTAGATTGTGGTGCGCCTCGGCGTAGGCCGGGTCGAGCCACAAGGCTTGGCGGTAGGCCGCCACCGCCCCGGCGAGGTCGTCCTGGCTGCGAAGCGCGCTGCCCAGGTTGTTGTACGCCTCGGCGTAGTCCGGTTTGAACTGCAGGGCCCGCTGGAAACAGGCGATGGCCTCTTTCAGGTCGCCGTGCTCCTTGAGGGCCACCCCCAGATAGTTCCGCACGACGGCGTGGTCCGGTCCGAGGCTCAGTGCCCGGCGGTAACAGGCGATGGCCCGCTCCCACTGGCCTTGCGCGTGGAGGGCGACACCCAGGTTCGTATGGGCCTCGGCAAAATCGGGGCGGAGCCGCAGCGCCTCTTCGATGGCCTCCGCGGCCTCCGCCGGTTTGCCCTGCCCGAACAGAGCTGTGCCGAGCCGGTAATGCACGTCGGCCTGGCCCGGCTCCAGACTCGTCAGCCGCCGGAAGCACTCCACCGCTTTGGGCAACTCCCCGAGCGCCTCGTAGGCCGCGCCGAGCTGGAAGAGCGCTGGGGCGTTGGCCGGGTCCACCTCGAGAATCTGGCGGTAGATCGCCGCCGCCTGCGCAAAGGCCCCCGCTCGATGGCACTGCTGGGCCTGCGCAAAGGCTTTAGCTATCACCAATCGCTTCCGACAAACGCGTCAGTCCGCCAAAGGCGTCAGGAACCGCTCCTGACGCTTGTCGGCCCCATTCCCATTACCGGGTCCGGGACCCAGCTCCACTCTCGGCAGGGGATTAGCCATGCCGAGCGCCTCCAGTAGCGGCCCCAAGTGCGCCTCGTACCGCCGCCATCGCCCGACCGAGGTCGTGTAGATCGGCTGCCGCACCTGGAGCTTGCTCATCGTCTGGACCGCGCGGGGGCTCTCGTGGAAGGCCAGGCAGCGGTCGTCCCAGTCGAGTCCGCAGAAGGCCACCAGTTGCCGGCTCACGGCCTCGGGACGCGTCACCAATTCCTCGTAGACGACCTCAAGCGGCTGAATAGGCAGGACCGCGCGCCAATGGTCCATCAGCCGCTCGTACTGGCGGTAGTAGCGGCCCAGGTCGCCCAGGTCCCAGGCGAAGTTCACTTCCCGGAACTGCTGAAAGTAGCACGACAGGCAAACGTCGCGGGGATCGCGGCGGCAGTGGATCACCCGGGCCCGGGGAAACAGCGCGGCCAGCAACCCCAGGTGGAGGTAGTTCAGCCCCTGCTTGTCGATCACGCGCGCGGCGCGGCCGCCCCGCCGCCAAAGCCGCGCGAGGTAGTCGCTTGTCATGGCCCGGGCCGCGGGCGGGTCCAGGTGATCGATGCACTCGGGGTAGGGTTCCGTCGCGTGGAGGCGGGCGGGGAGTTCCTCCACGAGCCGGGGCACTTCGTGGATCTCGCCGGCGCCGAACACCAGGGGATGACGGGACAGGATCTGCTCGACCAAGGTGGTCCCGGACCGCGGCATACCGACGATGAACACCGGCATCTCCGTGTCGGCGCCACACCCCTTGAGCCGCTCCAGCAGTGCGGGAGTAAACGTGGCGATCATCCGGTCGATCGCTTCGCCGTACTCGCGGGGATCGAATGCCCGCCCCGCCTTCTGAAGGCTCCGGCGCTGAAGGGCATTGCCCTGAGTGTAGGAGGCGAATGCTTCGTCGTAGGCCCCCCGCTTCTCGTGGAGGAGGGCCAAGGCAAAGTGGAGCACGCTGGCGTCGCTCGGCGAGGTGTCTGGGTTCTGCGCCAGCGCCGCGATCCGCTGGATCTCGGCCTCGGGGAACTGGTAGTGGCCGTGGGCGGCCAACTCGGCCAGAGTAAAGAGCGGAGGCGCCCAATCCGGACGGAGACGCAGGGCCTCCAAGGCATGTTGCACGGCCTCCTTGGGCCGGCCCTGTTCCTCCAGGGCGTGGGCAAGGTTGTGGTGCGCTTGGGCATAGTCGGGCCGGAGACGCAGGGCCTGGCGGTAGGCGGCCGCCGCCCCCTCGACGTCCCCTTGGCCGCGCATCGCGTTGCCCACGTTGTTGTGGGCCTCGGGCAAGTTGGGATGCAGGCGCAGGACGTCGTGGAAAACGGCGTCCGCGTCCTCGTCCTGCCGCATCTCCCGGAGCGTTACCCCCAGGCTGTAAAGGGCATCGAAGAAGTCCGGCGCCAGGCGCAGCGCCCGGCGGTAGCAGGCCACGGCCTCTTGCAGACGGCCCTGCTCCCGCATCGCGTTTCCCAGGTTGCTGTGAGCTTGGGGGAAATCGGGCATGAGTTGGAGGGCCCGCTGGAAGCAGGCCACGGCCTCTTGAACCTCGCCCCGCTCCATGCAAACCATGCCCAAGTTGT
>CAYGZI010000170.1:0-10160 GCA_964354245.1 uncultured Planctomycetaceae bacterium | reverse complement strand
TGTTGCCGAAGATGTTGTGGCCCACCCAGCTCATCACGCGGAGATTCCGCCGCCGAAAGAGCGGGGCCAGCACGCTTTTTAGCAGCGTCTCGCCCGTCTTCCCGTCGCAGCCCGCATGGCGCGTGCCGCGGAGCCGGGCCAGCTCGTCGATCGCCGCCGGGGCCGAGCCCAGCGAAGGGGTGAAGTTGACGTACGAATGGCCCCGGTCCAGCGCGGCGACGGCATAGAGCGAGCTGGCCGGCAGGGGGCACTTGCGCGGCCGGTCCAAGAGCGGCTCAAGCATCGCCCAAGTCGGCGGCACGAGCCCGGCGTCTACCGGCGGCTCGGTCGAGGCCACGTTGACTACGATCAGATGCTCCAGCCGCTGGGCACGCACGAAGCCGTCCATATCGGCCTGCACGCGCCGGATCGCCTCCCGCGGTGTCCGGTCAATGGGAACGTCCGGGCCGGCCAGGCGCCCGATCGTGGGCCCGACCTTGTAGACCGTGCCTGGACAGACGCGGCGGTCGATCCGCTCCAGGTCCGCTTTGCACTGGGCCACGAGATGCGGGTCGATTGCGCGGCTTTGCGTTACCAGGCGCATGGCCTCGTCGGCCAGGCGCACCGGGCGGATTTCGTGCCCCGCCACGACAAGATCGTCCCATCCGGCCAGGTCCAAATGGCGGAACTCAGGGAGTTGGCTCACCAGGCCCCAGTCGCCCGCGAGCCCGCGTTTCAAGGCGCAGAGGCCCAGGATCGTGGTTGCGGCCACTCCGCCCTTGGCCCCGATCAACCACAGGCCGACGCGTGCCTCGCTGCTCACTCTGCGTCCTCCGCGTCCTCTGCGGTTTCATGAATGGCCTACTTGTCCGTGGACAGCACCTGGCGCAACAGCGCGGACAGATCGTCGTAGCCGCAGTCCGACGGCGGCCCCGGGGCGTAGTGATAGACCGCGTTGTGGGGCTTCTTGGTCAGGGCAATCAAGGTCGAGGAAACGGTGCCGTACTCGGGCCCGAGCAGGACCACGCCGCGGCGTCCGGCGGCGTCGGGCTTGCGCGAGAAGGTGCGGCTGGCCACGGCCAGGAACGCCACGGCCGAATCGAGCCGCTGCAAGGTCAGCAGGCGGCGGACCAGCTCCTGACGCTCGTCGGTCAAGTCGTCCACGTTGTTCTGCGAGAGGAGGTGCAGCCCGGGCGTCATCTCCACGACCTCCACCGCGTCGCCGCCGTGGATAACGAAAGCGTTCTTGGCGTCGGCGCAAAGGAAGTTGGCCCCGGCATAGCGGTCGGACTCGAGCTCCTTGACGGCGTAGTGGAGGGCCTTCGAGGCGGTCTCGAAGTTGAGCATCTCCCGGCAAAGCAGGCCCCGCGACCGCGGCTCCGGCGGCACGGCCGTCTTGGGACGATTGGCCACGGCTGCCACCAGTTCGTGCTGGTTGACCCCACACCAGGTCCCTCCCGCTTTGCGGTCGATCCCGCAGATCAGGCGGGGCCGGCCCGACTGGATTCGAGGGGCCTGGGTCGGCCGGTCGCGGAACTCCTCCCGATTGGCTGCCACGAGGATCGCCGCATCCCGCGCGTTCTTATATTGGATCGCCAGTACACACATGGGCAGTGAACTGAAATGGCATCTCGACGGAAACGCTAACTTACCCGCTGGATCCGTCCAGTGACATCCCCCTAGAAAGGGGTTTTGCCCCGTGAATGCCCGATGGCCGGTCGCGGAAGGGTCGGTAAGAGAAGCATATCCCCTCATCTTGGGACAGCGACACCAGACAGTACGGTGGCAATACCGTGCCATCGACCCTGGCCGCGGCATCTCCGCTCACAGGACCCAGGGCGCACGCATGGCACGTCCGAGCCAGCGGTTGGCCTCGTCGTCGCCCGGGAAGATCTCCGCGGCCGGGTCCCAGCGGAGCGCCCGGCCGGTCCAGTGGGCGATGCACCCCAGGTGGGCAACCATCGTGGAGCGGGCCCCGATCTCCACGTCGCACGCCGGCCGCTCGCGCGAGCGGATGCAGTTGAGCCAGTTCTGGTGATGGCCGGTGACTGCCCGGCGGGAATCGGACGGGCCGACGCCCTGCTGGAGAATCTCCGCGGGATAAGACTTCAGGTAGCCCTCGCGCCCCACGTGGATCCAGCCCTTCTCGCCGACGTACACGGCGCCGAAGGCCTGGAGGCGGGTCGCCACGTCCCAGCCCTTGGGCACCAGGTGCTTTTGCGGCTCCAGCCGCCAATCGACCACCTGGAGGAGCACGCCGTTGGCATATTTATAGGTCAGCGACGGATACTGCCCGGTCTCGGGCGGGATGATCTCGACGGGGCCGCTTTGGTCCATGCCCAGGGCCCACTGGACCACGTCGAAGGAGTGGACCGCGTTGCTGGTGAGATTGCCGCCGCCGAAATCGCGGCAGAAGTCCCAAGGGACTACGCGCGGCGGCTTGCCGTAGATGTGGAATCGGCCGTTGAAGGGCCGCCACGGCGCCGGGCCGAGCCAGAGGTCCCAATCGAGCCCCTCGGGAACCGGCTCGGTCGGCAGACTCACGTCGCTGCTGGCGCCCGGGAATGTGATGTAGACGATCTGGACCTTGCCGATGGCCCCGCTCCGGACCAGCGCAGAGGCCCTGCGGAACTCGGGCGACGACCGCTGCTGCAAACCGCCCTGGAACACGCGGCCGTAGCGGCGGATCGCCTCGACCATGGCGCGGGCCTCGCGGACCGTGAGCGCGACGGGCTTTTCGCAATAGACGTCCTTGCCGGCCTTGGCGGCCAGCACGGTGGCCAGGCCGTGCCAGCGGTCGCCCGTGGCGATGACCACGGCGTCGATGTCGTCGCGGGCCAGGAGCTCGCGCAGGTCGTTGTAGGCCGCGCAGCCGCGGTAGGTGCCGCTCGGTTTCGCCGCGGCGTATTGCTCATTGGCGGCCCGTTGAGAGTTTTCACGCCGCCACTTGTCCACGTCGCAAACGGCCAGCACCTGGGCGTCGGCCTGGTGCAGGCAGACCCGGACGTGCCCCTGGCCCATCATGCCCACGCCGATGAATCCCAGCGTGATGCGGTTGCTGGGGGCCACCGCGCCGCCCTGTCCGAAGACCGACGACGGGACGATAGAAGGTACAACCGCCGCTGCCGCAGCGCGTTTGAGAAACGTGCGGCGACTGATGCTCGACTTGCTGCGTGACACAATCCGTCTCCTTCGTGCTTTGGGCTTCGTCATTCCTTCGTCATTTGAGTTTCGTCATTCGTGCTTGTCTCATGCCCTCAGACCGCTCAGGTCCACCTCCAGCCGCTTGTTCTCCTTGATGAGGTCGTCCATGGTCATCTTCGAGTGGCGCGCGGCGGCCTCGCGCCCGAGGATCGTGGTCAGGGCCCCGTCCACGGCCCGCTTCGCGCTGGGGTGGTCCAGCCGGCCTTCGCAGACGCACTGGTAGAAGTCGGCGATGTTGCGCACCGCCCCCGCTTCGTAAAGGTTTGCCACGTCGCCGCCGCCATAGTGCTTGGGCCCGCCGCGCACAAATGCCTTGGAGTCGTAGTGGACCTGGGCATTGGCCACCTGGCCGTAGATCTGACACTGGATGCCGCCGCCGGCATTGTTGTTGAGCCCCTGCCCGCAGTGGTTCAGCACCAGCCCGTCGGCGAATTCGTAGACCACCTGGCAGACGTCCCGGGCGTCGCCGTGGGCATCCGGCCGGCAGACCCGCGAGGCCCCGGCGGCGCTCGTCGGTCGCTGGCCGGCGACCCAGATCGCGGCGTCGATGGCGTGGATGTCGAAGTTGACGATGTAGTCGCCGCCGATGGCCACGTCGTTGACCCACACGAGGCCGCGCAGGCGGCTCTCGATGGTCTTCGTGAGCGGCGGATCGGAGAACGTCCCGGCGTGTCCGTAGGTCACCATGTAGGCGAGCTTGCCCAGCCCGCCTTCGCGGATCCGCTTGGCCACCTCGATATTGATCGGGTCGGTAGGCATCTGGTAATCCACCAGGAAGCACCGCTTCTTCTGCGTGGCGAGCTTGGCCGCGGCCTCGATCGTCAGGCATCCGGGCACGTCCACGGCCACGGGCTTGGCCATGTAGACGTGCAGGCCGGCCTCGACGGCCGCCTTGGCCTGTTCGGGGAAGAAGCAGGGCGGAACCTCCAGGGCCACGGCTTCCACGCCGCTTTGGATGAGCTTCTTGTAGCCCGACAGTCCGGAGAAGCGGCGCGACTTGTCCACGCCCAGGGCATTGCCGCAGGCGTCGGCCACCTCCTGGAAATAGTCGGCCACGGCGTACATCTCGTAGCCGCCGTGCTTCTTGAAAAGTCCGGCGATCCAGGCCCCGCGTCCGCCGTTTCCGACCACGCCCAGCTTGATCTTCCGCTTGAACTCCGCGGGCTTGGCTCCCGCGGCCTGCGGCTCCGCAGCGGCACTTAGCGCGGTCGTCACGAAGGGTACTGAGGCCGCCGCAGCCGACTTGCACAAGAAGCCCCGTCGGCTCACTTGACGCTCGTGGTTGACGTTCTCGCGATTCATACTTCGATCTCCCTAACGGGGCCAAGTAGCAGTAGGTTATGCTTCAGCATAACAATCCTGCGGGCTCGAGTGCTCCCGTCAATGCCTCGATGGGCTCTGTTATGCTAAAGCATAACCTACGACTACTACGACTACGGCCCGCTGACAGTTGATGGCTGACGGCCATTATCCACCGTCCGGCTTCGCAATGCAAATCTCATCCAAGCTGCCACGGCTCGCGCATCGCGCGGGACCGCAGCCGGTTGGCCTCGTCATCGCCAGGGAATTCCTCTTTCTCCGGGTCCCAGGTCAGTTTGCGACGGACCAGCATCGAGATCGCGCCGATCGAGCACAGCGTCGTCGAGCGGTGCGCGACCTCGACCGGTGCGCAGGTCTCCAGCCCCTTGCGCACGCAATCGATGAAGTCCGGCCGCAACGGTCGCCGCAGTTGCACCTTCTCGTTGGGCCCGATGTCCACTTTCAAGAGCGACTTGGGTTGCGCGTCCACCTGCCCGCGCCAGATAAAGACCCAGCCCTTGGTCCCCTCCAGCGTAATGCCCATGCGGTTCTGCGGCCAATCCGGGCCCGCGCGCGATCCAAAGCCGTCGCCCTCGCAGTCGGTCCAGTGCCACGTGAGCCCATCGGCAAACCTGTAGTGCATCTGCCACCGGTACGGGTTGTCGAAAAGCCCATCGGTCGGGAAGATGCCTCGGGCGTCGATCTGGATCGGCCCGGTGTAGTGGTCCAAACCCGACCCTTGCATTGCGCTATCGGCATGGTGGACGCCCCAGCCGGCAATGTAGCCCATGCAGTAGTCCGAGATGTGATACCACGGGTGCGCGGCGATCCGCAGCGGCGCGAACGGCGCCCAGGGCGCGGGCCCGAGCCATCGGTCGTAGTCGAGCCCTTCGGGCACGGGCTGCGGCGTCCAGGGGCTGGTCGAAGGGCCGGAGGGGCTGCCGATCCGCACGTGCCGGAGGTCGCCGATGTAGCCGTTTTGCACCAGCTCGCAGCCGAAGAGCATTTGCGGGTCGTGCCGCTGCTGCGTGCCGTGCTGGAAAACGACCCCATAACGCCGGATCGCGCTTATCACCGCGCGCCCCTCGGCGATGGTCCGCGTCAGCGGCTTCTGGCAATAGACGTGCTTGCCCGCCCGGGCGGCGGCGACCGTCACCAGGGCGTGCCAGTGATCGGGAGTGGCAACGTAGACGGCGCCGATGTCCGGGCGGGCGAGCACGTCGCGGAAATCGAGGTACGCCCGGCAGCCGGTGCTCTTCTGCACCGCGTCCACGTGGGCCTTGCCTTGATCGCGGCGACCGCGCTCTAAGTCGCAGACCGCCAGATACCGCACGTCCTCGCGGAGAAACATCGGCCAGCCGAACCCGAGGCCGATCGCGGCCACGGTGACGCGGTTGCTCGGGGCCGTCCGTCCGGCCAGGCCCAGGGCGGATGCGGGGACGACCGGCGGGATCGCGAGGGCCGCCGCCGCGCCCAGGCCCGTTTTGAGGAAACCGCGGCGATTGTGGGGTTTCGAGCGCACGGGTCCTCCTTTTCAGGGAGTAGATTACACTATTAACGCGGTATTCCTTGCCCCTCCGGCAGAAGATCCTAAATGCGAAACCCGAAATCCGAAACAAATCTGAAGCCCCAAATCCGAATGTCCAAGACGGTTGGCCGGGTGTTTTGGATTTCTGTTTTCCGTCATTCAGATTTGTTTCGGATTTCGGATTTCGTGCTTCGCATTTGGTTGTCGGCTCCGCCGCGCCAGGCTGAGGCATAAGCTGCGTCTATCGGCGCGGCTTCGCTGCAGCGTCTTCCTGCGCCATCCGGGCGAGATACTTGTTCCAAGCCTTGATGGACTGCTTGAGGTTTTCGATTGCGTCGCCTTTGACCGCGTAGCACTGGAGCCCGATCGGTCCGCGGTATCCGGCCGCACGGAGCTTCTTCAGAAACCCGTAGACGTCGAAGCTGCCTCGCCCCAAGGGCTGGATCAAGCGGTCCCAGCCGTAGCCCGGCTGCTTGGGATCGGCGCCGTTGATCGAGACGAGGTACAACCAAGGCATGGCCTCTTGGATGGTGGCATCCAAGTATTGTCCGCGATCAGTCATCAGCTCGTGGCAGAGATTGATCGAGACCCCGACATTCTTGCGATCCACCTTCTTGGCCAGCCGAAGCGCGTCGGCCGTCGTGGCCACGTAAAAGCCCGTGTGCGGATAAAGCGCCACGCGAAGGTCCGACTCGCGGGCCAGGTCGGCGATCTCGCGCACGACCGCCGCGGCCTTTTCGTCGTCCTGGCCGGGCTTGCCGCCCGTGACGGTCAGCCAAAGGATCACGCCGGTTCCCTTGAGCTCTCGGATTGCCTGTTTCCATTGCGGGTCGTAGGCGGGGGCAGGGCCGATTTGACAGCCGATGTACGTGCTGAAGACCCTCAGGCCCTCGGCCTGGTACTGCTTGAGCAAGCCGCCGATCTTCAGCCCGCTGGCCCCCATGCCGGCATACCCGAGTTGCTTGAGGACCCTGGGCGGGTCCTGGATGCCGCCCAGCCCGTTGTCGAAAACGAAGAAGGGATTGACGAGTCCGGGAGCCTGCCGGGACGAAGGCTCCTCGGCAATCACACGGGCCGCAGATAGCAGCCAGACCAAGGCGGCAGACAAGATCAGCGTGCTGCGGACACTCCAGCGAAGGTGGATCATTCGAGATTCTCCTCTCAAATCGTGTAGGTTATGCTTCAGCATAACCCAAGTACACTGTTATGCTGAAGCATAACCTACGTCTACCGCCTTGCCCCGTCAACAATCTCCGGTGGGCAAGCCCTCAATCCTCGCCCTTCTCCGCCCGGGCTGGCGCCGTGCGCAGCCGGCGAAGGATCCGCCGCAAGTCCGCAAGCAGCTTGGGGAACTGCCGGGCCGGACTGAAGTGGCCGCCGGGCACCTCCGCCCAATCGACCGGCACCTCAACCGTCCTGTAGCCCAGGCGCCGGGCCAGCCCGAGCACTTCGAGGTCGAACAGAAATCCGCGCTCGCGGAGCAAGGAAAACAGGTGCCGGGCCACGTCGCCGCGGAACATCTTGAAGCCGCACTGCGTGTCGCGGACCGGGAGTCGCAAGAGCCGCCGCGCGACGAGCGCGAACATCCGGCCCGCCAGCCCACGGAGCCAGTTGCGCGAGCGCCGCGCCCCGGCCGCGGCCACCAGGCGCGACCCCACGGCCAGATCGGCCCCCGCGCGGATGGCGGCGGCCAGGCGGCTTTCCTCGGCGATGGGCGTGGCCCCGTCGGCGTCGGCGAAGAGGACCAACTGGCCCCGGGCCGCGAGCATCCCGGTGCGCACGGCCGCGCCCTTGCCTTGGTTCTGCGCGTGGCGGATCCACCGCAGTTGGGGCCAGCCGACCGCCGTTTGCTCCAGAACGTGCTCCAGCCCGTCCGTGCTCCCGTCGTCCACCACGATCACCTCGTTGGCGCCCGGATAGCGGCGATCGAGGTGTCGGCGGACCGCGGCCAGATAAGGCGGGAGCCGGGCCGCCTCATTGTAAGCGGGCAGGACGAGCGATATCGCGATGCTTTCGGGCACGTGGGCCTCCGCGGAGCAGAGTAGCGTCTTTGCGACCAAGAATCTACCGTGCGGCACCCGGGTTCCGCCTGGGGATGGGATTATGTCAAAGTCTTGCCACGGCAATCACTTGCGGCGATGGGGCTTGCGCCCGTCCATTGGGAGGGGAGCGGCTTGCCCGAGAGCTTGCGTCGCGCGGTGTGCGGCGGGTATAGTGAATAGGGACGCCAGAGCGCGATGAGGTTGCGCTCGTTGGACGGTTTGAGGTGGCGGCGATTGGCGCCGCAGAGTTTTTGCCCCAAGACATTCGGAGAGTGTGCGACACCATGAGAACGAGCAATTTCCTGACGCTGGGATTGGCTGGCATCGTCGGCCTTGCGGCGATCGGTCTAGTGGCCGGGTCCATGCTCTGGGCGGCCGACCCGCCGGCCAAAGCGCCGGCCTCGCCCGCCGCGGGCCAAAGCGGCGAGAAGCTCGTGCCCCTGGACATCAAGCTTCCCAAGCCCATGTTCCAGGGCACGCCGAAGAACATCAAGCCATCGGCGACCCTGGAGAAGTACAACGAGAAGCCGCGTCCGCCGTTTCCCGCGCCCGAAGGGACGAAGAACCTGTCGGCCGGCCAGAAAGTCACCTCCAGCGACATGGCCCCGATCGTCGGCGAGCTGAACCTCATCACCGACGGCGACAAGGAAGGCGCGGACGGAAGCTTCGTCGAGCTGGGGCCCGGCACGCAGTGGGTCCAGATCGACCTCGGCGCCCCGGCCGATATCTACGCGATCCTCGTCTGGCACTTCCACGCCGAGGGCCGCGTCTATCACGACGTGGTCGTCCAGGTGGCCGACGATCCGGACTTCATCCAGAAGGTCAAGACGATCTTCAACAACGATTTCGACAATTCCGCGGGCCTGGGCCTGGGCAAGCAACTGGAGTACATCGACGACTACCGCGGCAAGCTGATCGATCCCAAGGACGCCAAGGGCGCGCCCGCCCGGGGCCGCTACGTGCGCCTCTACTCCAAGGGCAACACCTCGAACGACATGAACCACTACGTCGAGGTCGAGGTCTTCAGCAAGCCGGCCAAATGACGCGATCGCGGGCCCTCGTCGCCGTCTCGGTTCTGGCGCTGGCCGCCGCGGCACTTGCCATCCGCTTGCCGCGCCTGGGCGCGCGGCCGATGCACGGCGACGAGGCCAACCAGGCCGTCAAGACCGGAGTCCTTTGGGATTCCGGCGTCTACGAGTACGACCCCGACCAGCACCACGGCCCCAGCCTCTATTGGCTGACCCTCCCGTCGCTGTGGCTCTGCGGCGCGGAGGATTTTGCCCGCTCGACGGAGTTCATGTACCGCATCGTGCCGGTGGCGTTCGGCGCGGGCTTGATCGTGCTCTTGCTCCTGGTGGCCGACGGGCTGGGCCGCGGGCCGGTAATCATCGCCGGCATCTTGACGGCGATTTCGCCGGCGATGGTTTTCTATTCGCGGTATTACGTCCAGGAGATGCTCCTGGTCTTCTTCACGTTGGCCGCGATCGGCTGCGCGTGGCGATACGTCCGGAGCGGCTCTACCGGTTGGGCGATCGCTGCCGGGGCATCGTTCGGGTTGATGCACGCCACCAAGGAGACCTGGGTCCTTGCGGCGGCAGCGATGCTCACCGGAGCGGTCCTCTCGCTCGCCTGGACGCTCCTAGGAAGAAAGGATGAAGGATTAGGGATGAAGGATGAAGCAAGACAGTCGCGATCATCCTCTTCATCCCTCATCCTTCATCCTTCATCCTTTCTTCTCGCCGCCTGCCTTGTGGCGATCGCCCTATACTCGTCCTTCGGTGCGCACTGGAAGGGGCCCCTGGATTCTCTCCTCGCCTTTGACACCTACTTACGCCGCGGGACGGAGGCGGGCATCCACGCGCATCCGTGGTACCAGTACTTCGAGTGGCTCGCGGCGTACCGGCCCGCCAAAGGCTTTTTCTGGAGCGAGGGGTTAATCGCCGGGCTGGCTTGCGTTGGGCTCATCGTTTCGGTGCTCAGGCGCGGTGTCGCACAGCCGCCCTCGGCTGTGCACGACGGGTGGCTGGGGCAAAGCGAAGCGTGCCCCAGAAAGCGAGACCTCTGGGGCTTCACTTCGTTCAGCCCCCGCCCCCCTCGCCGATGCGGCA
>CAYGZI010000169.1:0-10219 GCA_964354245.1 uncultured Planctomycetaceae bacterium | reverse complement strand
TGAAGCATAACCTACGGTAAGCGACGATAGGCGTTAACCCGCACTATGGCAAAATTCAAGTTCCGGCTGGCGACCTATTTGCGGCTCCGCGAGGCGCTTCGCGACGAGCGGCGGTCGCACCTTGCCCAAGCCTATCGGGCCGAGGAGGTGATCGTTCAGGAAGAGCGCCGGCTGGAGGCCGAATCCACGGCAATGGCCGCGAAGGTCCGCGACTTCGCGCGGCCCGGCGAAATCGACGTCGATCGCCTGGCGGACGCGCAGCGCTACCAGATAGTGCTGAGGGCCCAGCAACAGCACGTCGCCTCGCAGCGCGCGCTGGTCAAGACCGAGATCCAGCGGCGCCACCAGGCCCTCGTGGAGGCCAATCGCGACGTGCAGGTCCTGGAGAAGCTCCGCAGCCGCCAAAGCGACCAGCACCGCTACCAGGAAAACCGCCGGGAGATCGCCCACCTCGATGAGATCGGGCAGCGCCGCACCGTCAAGGAGGACGTCCCATGATCGGCCGGCTGGTGCGCGGAGCCTGGTGGATGATCCTCTGTTTCGCCCTGGGGACTGCGATCGCCGAGGGGATCGTGGTCGCCTGGCTGTGCTCCAGCGGACGGCTCGATGCGGATACGGCGGCCGAAGTGCTCGCGGTGCTCCAAGGGGCCCGTCCCGCCGAAGGCCAATCGCCCGCCGTCGCAGCCAAAGACGAGCCCATCCCGGCGGCCGTGCCCTACGAGCAGGTGCTCGAGGCCCGCGCGGTCAAAGACAAAAACCTCCAATTCCGCGAGATGGCATTGGCCGGCGCCGTGGCCCAAGTGAAAGCGGACCAGCGTCAACTGGCGGACGGAGAAAAGCGGTACCAGCAACAGTTCGCGGCCTTCAATGCCCGGCTCCAGTCCGTCGCCCAAGGCGCGAAGACCACCGGCCGCGACGAAGTCCGGCGGATCCTCGAAGCCCTCAAGCCCAAACAAGCCAAGGAACTCGTCGTGGGGATGCTGGACAACAAGGAGGAGGACGAGGTGGTCCTCTTGCTGTCGGGGATGACCGACTCGAAGCGGGCCAAGCTCCTCGGCGAGTTCAAGACCCCCGAAGAGACCAAGAAGATCGAGGACGTGCTCCGCCGCATCCGTCAGGGCGTGCCCGAGGCGCCGCTGGCCGAGAGGACCAAGGAACAGCTCAAACAACCCGGCTCCCCCGGATGAGTGCCAAATCCAAAACCCGGAATCCGAAATCTCAAATCTAAGAACCCAAATCCCCGATCCCTAGCCCCTCGCCTATGGCTCGCTTAAACCTGGAAAACCTCTCGGGACTGCTGGCGATGGAGACGATGCTCTCTCCGCTTGCGCCTTCGGGGACCGCCGCCCGGCAAGATGCCTTCGACGAACACCTGCTCCGCGCACAAACCGCGGCGACGCCGGCGGCTCCAGAGGACTACGGGCGTCGCGACGCCGCGTATGGGCCGAGTCCGGAGCCCCGGGCAGCGGAGCCCCGGCCGTCAGCCCCCGATCGCGACGACACCGGCCGGGAATCCGGAGGATCGGCGTCCGATGCGCCGGGACCGCCGGAGGCACAAGACGACTTGTCTCGTGGGCCCGCCACAACCGGCTCGGAAAGCCCGACGCCGGAGGATTCGCAGGACGACGCTCCCGGCCCTGAGGCGGCTGGCGCGGGAGAGCCTGGCTCGGCAGCTTCGGCCAAGCCGACTTCGGAGGCGGACCGCGCCGGCGGAGAGGATGCGTCGGGGACGGCGGAGCACCAGGACGCCGCCCATCCGGGCGCACGTCGGTCCAAGGCCGGCAAGACGGCCGGCCAAACGCCGGCATGCGCCGAAGGCAACGAGCAAGGCGAGACCGCCGCGGACAGCGCACCCGGCAACCGCGCAACGCAGCCGACAGAAGGCCAAGCCACGGGGGCATCCGACGGCTCCCAACCGGCGAAGGAAGCCGACGCCGAAACGGCAAACGCAAAACCAAGCCAGTCCAACGGACCCCAAGACGCCGCGGCTTCGGCTTCCCAGTCCGCAGAGGCCCAGGCCGCGATGCAGGCCGCGGCCACGGCCAGCCCCGCCGGCGGCCCAGGTGAGACTGCGGCCGCGGCGGCCGAGGTGCTGCCCGCTGCAACGCTGGAGGGTCTGACCTCAACGCCGGCCCCGGGCCCCGATCCGCGACATGGTCCATCTCGCGCGGGCGCGAAAGGCTCGGGCCCGTCGCACCCGGCTGCCGTCGAGCCCGACGTCCAGCCGGCCGCCGAAAAACCAAACGCGGCGCAGGAGGGCAAGCAGGCCGCAACTTCGCCCGTGTCCTCCGACCTGGCGAGCGGTGTTGCGGCAGCAGCCAAGACGGACGTTGCCCGGGAAAAGCCGGCCGACGCACCGGCGACCGCCGCCGATCCCGCGGCCACGAAGCAAGGCGAGCACGCCGACCGCCCAACGAATGCCGAGCGCGCAACACGGGCGCCGGGGAGCGAGCAGGCCGATCGCGTCCGCTTTGTGCAGCGGGTGGCGCGGGCGTTCGAGTCCGCAGCGGAGCGGGGCGGCACCGTGCGCTTGCGATTGCACCCGCCGGAGCTCGGCTCCCTGCGAATCGAGCTGACCATTCGCAACGGAAGAATGAACGCCCGGCTGGAGGCGGAAACCGAGGCCGCGCGAAATCTGATCGTCGATAATCTCCCGGCCCTGCGCCAGCGCCTGGCCGAGCACCAGATCCGCGTCGAGCGGTTCGACGTGGACTGGGGCGGGCGCCCGACCGGCAACCTGCCCCAGCAGTCGCAGGATGGAGCGGGACGGCAGCCCGGGCGCGCGGGCTTCAAGCCCCTTTCCGAACTCGGGTCCCGGGGCGGAGCGGCCGCTCCGCCGGTCCCGCAGGCCGTGCCGCGCCCCGGCCACGGCGGCCGGTTCGACGTCGTGATTTAGAGCGAGGAAACAGACCACGGAGGCACGGATGACACGGAGAAGACAATAAGGTGGAGTTCAGTGTATTTGATTTATTCTAATCCATGTTTCTCCGTGTTCTCCGTGCCCCGTGGTTAATATGACAACGTAGTAATAGTCAGTTGCACAACCTGGTGAAGTATGGCGATGCAGTCTCTGAGCTTTAGCGGAGTCCAAGGGCAGCGCGGGGCGCAGGCGCCGAATCACGACGCCCTTCAGGACCTGAACCTGGATTCGTTCATCCAGCTTCTGGTCGCCGAGCTCCAGAACCAGGACCCGATGAGCCCGATGAGCAATACCGAGATCCTCCAGCAGATCAGCCAGATCCGCGCGATCGAGTCCAACACGCGGCTGACGACCACGCTGGAGTCCGTACTGCTGGGGCAGAACGTCTCCACTGCCAGCAGCCTGTTGGGGCGGACGATCAGCGGGTTGACGGACGGCGCCAGCGCGGAGAACGTGACGGGCAAGGTGGACAGCGTCACGGTTGCCAATGGGGCGGCGAAGCTTCACGTCGGCGACAAGACGGTTTCGCTCAAGAACGTGGCAGAGATCCTGCCGGCGGGGCAGTGATGACGGGGTGAGTGGGTGACGAGGTGAGGGGGTGACAGGGTGACAGGGTGACTGAAAAGTGAAAAGTGAGAAGTGAGAAGTGAGAAATGAGAAATGTAAGATGCCAACTAGTGGGCGGACGCTCGTTTTGCACTTCTCACTTTGCACTCTCCCTTTTGCATTTGTCATTTCTCATTTGCCACCTCTCATTGGCCCCATCCCCTTGTCACCCCCTCACCTTGTCACCCCCTCACCGATCAAAGCAATCGATTAACAGAAGGAGGGTAGTAGCTCATGGGTCTCGCATCCGCACTTAGCACGGCACTGACCGGACTGTCGGCGGCCGAAACCACCATCGACGTGGTCGGCAACAACCTGGCGAACTCCAATACGGTCGGATTTAAGGCCTCGCAGGCCAATTTCGCCACGCAGTTTTTGCAGACGCTCAGCCTCGGATCGGCCCCCACCGACAATTCGGGCGGCACCGACCCGCGGCAGACCGGCCTCGGGACGATGGTCGCCGAGATCACCCCGAACTTCACCCAGGGGACGATCGAGATCAGCTCGAACCCCACGGATCTGGCAATCCAGGGAGACGGCTTCTTCATCGTCCAGGGGAACGCCGGGGATCACCTCTATACGCGCAACGGCGTGTTCAAAGTCAACGCCTCGAACGAGATAGTGACCATCACCGGGAACCGGCTCTTGGGCTTCGGCGTGAACGATCAGTTCCAGATCCAACGCACGGTCCTGGTGCCGGTGACCATTCCTCTGGGGTCGGCCGCCGTGGCCCAGGCGACCAACAACGTCTACCTGGAAGGCCAATTGTCGCCCACCGGGGACATCGCCGCCAAGGCCGAGCGGATCCGCACCGACGTGCTCAGCAACGGCTACTACTCGGCCCCCAGCGCGAACCCGGACGCCGCCACCTCGGCAGCGCCCAATGTCGCCGGGGCCGGGACCTCCGGAGTGTCGCTGCCGGGTGGGGGCATGACGCCCGGAGACACGTACGAATACCGGCTGGTATACGCCAACCGGCCGTATACTCCCGGGCCGCCGATCTCGCTGCCCCCATTCTCGGAAGGCACGGCCTCCGAAGTCGTGACCGCCACGGTCAGCGCCGGGGAAGGGAGCATCCGCCTGCAGAACATCCCCGACGATCCCACGCCCCCCGGCATCTACTCCTACGTCCACATCTACCGGCGCGACACGGCGGGGCCGGCGGACTACAACTTCATCGACGAGATCTCGGTGGGGACCACCACGTACACGGATAGCATGGACAACGTGACGGCCGAGGCGCGCCCGGTGCTCGACGACACGCGGATCAGCGGCAAGTACCGCTACTACGTGACGTTTGCCACGGCGGCCGGCGGGCCGGGCTCGGGCATCGAGAGCCGAGTGAACCTGGACCTCACGCCGAGCACGACCAACGTGGTCAACGGCCGGGTGGTCCTCTCGAACCTCCCCACGGCCGACCCGACCGAGGGGTGGGTCGTCCGCCGGATCTACCGCTGTCTGGCCAACAACGACAACGACTTTCACTACCTCGGCGAGATCCCCGACGTCACCAGCAACATCACGCTGACCGACGCCACCACGGATACCGTGCTCGCCGCGCAGCCGGCGATCGACCTGGACGGGCCCAAGATCCTCCCCGGCACGCGCCTGACCGACGTATTGCGCCGCAACAGCACGACCTTCGACCACGTCTTCCGCGAAGGGACGCTCCATTTCACCGGCGAGAAGGGCGGACGCACGCTGGCCACCAAGGATTTCACCGTCACGGCCACCTCCACCGTGCAGGACCTGATGGACTTCATGGACGAGGCATTGGGGATCCAGCCGACCACCGCGGACCCGACCGTTCCCATCCCGCCGAGCGAAACCGACGTTCCCGGCGTCTACGCGAATCCCGGCGGAACCGTCGACACGCAGGGCCGCATTACGCTGACGGCCAACAACGGCGTGGACAATGCGATCGCAATCAAGCTCTCGGGAATGAACCTGACCTACAGCTCCGGCGGCCAGTCGTACACCGAGACGGTGAACCTCCCCTTCGGGAGCTTCCAGCAGGCGGTCGGAGAGAGCGCGGTCACCGACACGCTGGTCTACGATTCGCTCGGCATCCCCTTGAGCCTGCGGATCACGGTGGATCTGGAGAACCGCAACAGCACCGAAACCACCTACCGCTGGTTCGCCGACTCGGCGGACAACCAGCCCCCTTCGCCCAGCAAAGCGATCGCCGTCGGAACCGGGACGATCACCTTCGACGGCGAGGGTAACTTCAAGCGGGCCACCAATTCGACCGTGAACGTCCTCCGCGACGGATACCCGTCGATCGACCCGCTGGTCTTCAGCCTCGATTTCTCGCAGATCTCCGGGCTGGCGACGGCCAAGAGCAGCCTGGCGGTTTCGCGTCAGGACGGGTTCGCCCCGGGGGTCCTGACCAGCTTCATCGTCGGCGAGGACGGGAAGATCAGCGGCGTCTTCTCCAACGGTGCAACCCGCGACCTGGGGCAGATCCGGCTGGTGCGCTTCGCCAACCCCAACGGCCTGGAGCAGCGCGGCCAGAACCTCTTCGCCGCCGGCATCAACTCGGGGCTGCCCGTGGAAGGGGACCCCGCTAGTCAGGGGATCGGGTCCATCATCGCCGGGGCCGTGGAGCTCTCCAACACGGACATCGGGGGCAACCTCATTGACTTGATCCTCGCCTCGACCATGTATCGGGGCAATACCCGCGTCATCACCACCGCCCAACAGATGCTCGACGAGCTTTTGGCGTTGCGGAGGTAGAGAAGGGGCTCGCCATGATCAAACTGACCCGCTTGGACGGGGAGGTGTTCCTGCTGAACGCCGACCTGATCAGCTACGTCGAGGCCCGGCCGGACACCTTCATCACGCTCACGACCGGTGAACGATTGGTCGTGGGAGAGTCGATGGACGAGGTGCTGCGTCGGGCCGTGGCGTACCAGCAGGCCAAGCACTTGATGCCGCCGCCCGGACCGATGGGCCGTCCGGGCCAGAGCGCCCCGCCGCCTTGAGACCGCACGGAGGGGAAGTGCGGCCTACCGAGGACACGGTAGTCGGCACGGGAGTGTTCACCACCGAGTCCTGGGTCGCAAGTCATGTTGCTATAAGCAGTTACGGTTGGACACCGGATCGCCGGAGCCCCCGCTGGTTAGTGGGCTATACTTTGCCGGGTGATCTTTACGACCAGCCAGAGACAGAGGACCGCGTCCCATGGCCGAGCCCGCCGTAGCCGAAAAAGAACCCACCGCAGCG
Source organism: uncultured Planctomycetaceae bacterium (assembly GCA_964354245.1). GTDB lineage: Bacteria > Planctomycetota > Planctomycetia > Pirellulales > Thermoguttaceae > CAYGZI01. Next base: position 3,468 of record CAYGZI010000169.1, on the reverse strand, counting down.
CCGGCCGAGCAGCCCGCGGGCAGTGCCAAGTCCACGCTGGTGATCCGCGTGGCAGCACTGCTGTTTGTGGTGGCCGTCGTCCTCGCGGAGTGCCTGATCGCCTACCGTCTCTTGTCGGGCGGCTCTGCGGAGAACACGGCCGAAGCCAGCTCCACGTCCGCTCCGGCCGCAACCACCAAGGAGCATGGGAAGGAGCCGTCCGGTCGAGTGGATGCGGAGCGTCGGGAAACGGACCACGGGAAGACCGTCCATTCGATTGATCCCCTTGACGAGGGTGTTTCGGCGGATGTCGTGGGTCCGATGGAGGTGGACCTCGGCCAATTCACGGTCACAACCCACCAGCCCGCCGCCAACACGACGATGCGGATCGACTTCCATCTCTATGGGATCATCGCCGGCAAGAACAAGGAGGAATTCGAGAAAACGATGAAGGAAGTTCACCAGCGGTTCCGGGAGCAAGTCCTCGTGACCGTGCGGAGCGCGGAGGGTTCCGACCTGGCAGACGCCGGGTTGGGGTTGATTAAAAGGCAGATTTTAGAGAAAAGTAACGCCCTTCTCGGCAAGGCGATGCTCCGGGCGGTTATCATCAGCGATTTTTCCTATATGGAACAATAGGAAGTTTAGGCAAAGGAAGGGATTCCGATGGACAACGAGAAGCAGCCGCTGGACCAGGATGAGATCGAGAGACTGCTTCAGCAGTCGCCTTCTCGTCCACCCGCCAAGGAGGAGGCCAAGCCCGCCTCCTCTTCTTCCAGCACGCCCGCGGGGCCCACCGGTGCGGATCAGGTCGAGGCCATCCTCTCCCACGGCTTGACTGGTCCGAGCGCCGGCGGGAATCCACCGAAGCCCTCCTCCCCCTCCACGATGGCCCCGCAACCGGCCGCGTCCGACGATGACCGGGAGACTGCCTCTGCGCAGAACGACGTCGAACAACTGCTCAAGCGACCGGGGACGGGCCCGGCTCGATCCGTCAGTCGGCAGCCCGTCAAGGAAGAGAAGGGCCCGCCTCCCCTGCTACCCGGAGAAGGAAATCTCGTCCCGGACGACCTGGAGTTCCTCTTGAATCAGGCGCAGCGGGCGTTGGCCTCCGTGGAATCGGTCCCACAAGCGGAGCCACCGCCGGGGGTCGTGGCTTTTCGGCTGGAGGAATTCGCCGGGGCCCCTGCTTCGACCGAGGTTGCGACGCTGGACTTGATCCGCGACGTCGAGATGGACCTGCGGATCGAGCTGGGCCGCACTCACTTGTACTTGGAAGACGTGCTGAAACTCCGCCGCGGATCGGTGGTCCCCTTGGACAAGATGGCCGGCGATCCGGTCGACATCTTCGTCAACGGGCGTCTGATCGGCCGGGGGGAGGTGCTGGTGCTAAACGATACTTTCTGCGTCCGCGTAGCGGAGCTGATCGCGGGGACTCCTTCGGCGGGCTGAAGCGCCCGGGAAAGCGAGGGCATGGATGCCTCAGGCGACACGGATCGTCGTGTGGCTGGCGGTCATGTCGGCCGGCAGTCTCTATCTGGCCGGACGAGTGCAAGGCGAGCCCTTGGCCGATCGCGATTGGCCTGGAGGCAACGTGCTCCGGACCGGGTTCCAGACGCCGCCTGCGCCGGAGGGCAGCGCGCAGGCGCCCGACGCACGGGAGACGCCCGCGGCGGTGGCTCGCCGGGACGAAATGCCCGCGGGCGAAGGGGCGCTGCCCAAAGCCGCGCCGGCCCCGGGAGGTCAGGCCGATCCGATGCCCTTGGCCCCGCCCGGCCGCGCGGGCCAGCAAGGCAAGGACGCGGCGAAGGCCAAGCCCGGCCTCGACGTCTCCTCGCTCATCACGGTGGGAAGCAGCCTGGCCGTGGTCTTGGGGCTCTTTTTTGTGGTGGCGTGGGTGATGCGCCGGACGGCCCCGGGCAATTGCCCGGTCTTGCCCAACGAGGTCTTTGAGGTCCTTGGCCGCGCCCCTTTGGCCGCGCGGCAGCAGGCCCACCTGGTCCGTTTGGGCGCCAAGCTGGTCCTGCTCTCGATTTCGCCCGGCGGGGTTGAGCCCCTCAGCGAAGTGACCGATCCGGACGAGGTGAACCGGCTGGCGGGACTCTGCCAGCGGGCCCGGCCGGACAGCACCACAGCCGCGTTCCGCCAGGTGTTTCAGCGGTTCACCAAGGAGCATCCGGCGGATCGGCCTCTGGAGGCGGCGCGCGATGGACTGTACCGGGGCACCAAGGGGACCAGCGCCGGCGCCAGGGGCGGATTGGAGGGCGCCGATGTCTGATCCGGCATCTGCCCGAACTCAACCAGACTTCCGAAGTCTTCAAGACTTCGGAAGTCTTCGGAAACCCCCGGGCTTTATCCGGCTCGTTGCGCTGGCCGCGATTGTCGTCGCGTGGACCCTGGCGGGATCGGCGCGGGCCCAGACGGATCCCCGCGAGCCCTTTCCGGCCTTTGCCCGGGAGTCTGCGGGCGAGAACCGCGCCGCGGCGGCCAATGAGTCTTCGTCGCTGCCGGGCACGGAGACGGGCCAGAGCGACTGGCCCTCGTCGATGGGGCTCCCGGCGGGTCTGGCCGGCGGTCCGAAGAGCTGGACCAGTCCGGCGGGGCTCAGCTCGGCGCTTCAGATCCTCCTCTTGCTGACGGTGCTCAGTCTGGCCCCGGCGGTGCTGCTGATGACCACGTGCTTCGTGCGGATCGTCGTGGTCTTGGGTCTGCTGCGTCAGGCGATCGGCACGCAGCAGTTGCCTCCCAGCCAAGTGATCACTTCGCTGGCGCTGTTCGTCACGCTTCTGGTCATGAGCCCGGTGTGGAAACAGACCTACGACCGCGGGATCGCGCCGTATACGAGCCGCCAGATCGGGCTGGAGGAGGCGTGGAAAGAGGGGGCGGCCCCGATCCGCCGCTTCATGGCCATGCAGATCGAGCGGACCGGCAACAGCGACGACGTGTGGCTCTTTCTCCGCTACCTGCCGGACCAGGCGGCGCCGAAGAGCTACGACGACGTGCCGCTCTCGGCCCTCCTGCCGGCGTTCATGCTAAGCGAGCTGAAGACTTCGTTCCTCATCGGTTTTCAGATCTACTTGCCATTCTTGATCGTGGACCTGGTGATTGCCGGCGTGCTCGTGTCGATGGGGATGCTGATGGTCCCGCCGGTTCTGATCTCGCTCCCGTTCAAGCTGATGCTCTTCGTCCTTCTGAACGGTTGGCACCTCGTGGTCGGAATGCTGATGGAGAGCCTCCAACGATGATGGAACCTGAGTATCTCATCGACCTCGGGCGGCAGGCGGTCTGGATCGGGCTGTTGATCGGCGCGCCGGTGCTTTTGACCGGGATGCTCGTGGGGCTGATCGTGGGGCTGCTTCAGGCACTGACCCAAATCCAGGAGCAAACCGTGGCCTTCGTGCCCAAGATCATCGCCATGGTGGTGGTCCTCGCCCTGACGCTCCCCTGGGCGATCACCCGAATGGTCGAGTACTCGAGCGAGTTGATTGCGTC
>CAYGZI010000168.1:0-10229 GCA_964354245.1 uncultured Planctomycetaceae bacterium | reverse complement strand
ACCATGCACAAGTTGTTGTGAACCTCGGCGAAGTCGGGACGGAGGCTCAAGGCCTGCCGGTAACAGGCCATGGCCTGCGACAACTGCCCTTGCGACTGAAGGACGACCCCCAGATTCAGGTGGGCCTCGGCAAGGTCAGGACGAAGCCGGATGGCCTGTTGATAGGCGGTAGCGGCCTCTTTCAGGTTGCCCTGTTGGTACAGAGTTATGCCGAGTTGGCTGTAGACCTCGGCCCGATCCGGCGCCAACTGAGCCACCCGCCGGTAGCAGGCGACCGCCTCGGGCAAGTCCCGGAGGGCCTCGCACGCAGCCCCCAGGTGGAAGAGGACCGGCGCGTTGGCGGGGTCGGCCTGGAGGATTTGGCGGTAGACCGCCGCCGCTTGCGCATAGGCCCCCGCTTGATGGTATCGCTGGGCCAGCGCAAAGGCTTTGGCTATCATCACAGTTCCGCTTATGATTGCCGGCCCAAATCCAGGTGCCTTGCGGTGCAGTCAGACTTCAATTCAAGCTTAGGCGCGCAGTCCCTACACGGAATGCTGCCGTCTTGCCCAAACGCACGATCCGGGGGTCCCTGGAAAGTGCGGACGGCGCGCCGCACCCGCACGAAGCGGGTAGAGAATCGAGCCTCAACGTCTGTCCGATTGAAGTCTGACGCCAGATCCCTCTGGCTAAGTATCCAACCCCAAAGCCGCGCTTAGGTATCGCAGCTTGCCAGGCGCGCGATTAGCAGTGGCGGCTGAGGCGTCAAGATCCGCTCCCCCGCCCTCGCCATGCGCACAATTCCGTGCCCTCTCGTATGTGCAAAGAACACAGTATGGTTCACCACCGGGTCTCACGTCCTCGACCTCCCGACACTGTGCCTCATCCTCGACCCGTCCAAGAGAATACCTTACTTCTTTGGCAATTAACTAAAGATCCGAGCGCAGGACCGCTCGGTGGGTTGGACACGGCGCCGGCAGCCGCTCGTCGCAATGCTCCGCGCGAATGGCGGTTCCCGACCTGCCCCGGGGCAACGCCCTTCCGCCCCCTACTTCGCCGCGACCACCTTGACCGGAATGGCGGGCGCAAAGCGAGTGAACGTCTCCTTGTCGGTCTTCAAGGTCCCGGTGAGGACGAAGTTCTGCCGCACCCCGACGGCCACCTCCTTGGCAACCGCCACAGTGACGGCCACTTCGTCTTTGTCGATCGGGATGGCCGCCGGCTTCAGCGAGATGCCTCCGGGAGGGGAGTCCGCCGCCAGGCTGATCTCGCCTTTGAGCCCCTCCTTGCGCAACGCCTTCACGATCACCAGGGCCTCGCCGCCCTGGCGGATCTCGAGACCTTCTTTTGGCGCCCCGCTAACCGAGAGACCCAGGGGAGTCGGCTCCAGCACCGCCACCACGAACTCCTGCGCCGGCACGACGTGGGTGATGCTGAAGGCCTGCATGACCGATTCCGCACCGGCTGCCTTGCGCACCACCGTCTCCTTGCCGATGGTGGTCGTCCCCGCGATGACCGGCGAGAAGAAGGCAGCGGCAGCGTCGCGCGGGGCCGTGATCGTCAATCTGGCCTGGTCCTGGCCGGCCGGGATCACCGCGTCGCTCGCCGTGAACCCCGGAGGCAGATTCTGCACCGCCAGGCCGATCTCGCCGCCGTAGCCGTCCTTGCGCACCGAGTTGACGGCAATGACGGCCGTGTCCCCGCGAGCGACTCGGGCGCCATCCGGGGTGACGCGGAGGGCAAAGTCGGGCCGCGGCGGCGCAATCACCAGCCGGTACGCATACTCCTCACCGCCGTTGCCTTGAACGTCCCGGATCCGGAGGACGTAGTCTTCGGCCGCCGGGAACGTGTAGACCAACCGGGAGTCCGCATGGTGCGTGACCAGGGACTCGGTCGGGTCCACGTTGTCGTCGTTTTCGGCCAGCTCCTGCCCCTTCGAGTTAAACAGCGTCAGGATGGAATCCAGCGGCGAGTCCAAACGCCTGGCAAACACCTCCATGACGAGCGCTTGTCCGGCCCGGGCCTTGAAGACGAAATAATCGCTCTCTCCGCTCCGCTGGATCCGGCCGCTGATCGCCACCGGCACTCCCACGCGGTTGGCCTGGGCCGGCGCGTCGTTCGGCTCCTCCTCCCGCGTTTCCGGAGTCTCGCCGACGGCCCACGGGAGGGCGTTTGAGGTCAGCCCGGCGCCGCTAGCCTCCACCGAGCGGACCGGCGGACTGTCGCCGGGCACCGCGAGGTTCATGGTGGGCTCGGGCAGGTTGACGCCGAAGAGTCCGATTTGGGCCGCGGCGCTCCGCTGCCCGCCAAGGGGAAAGACGTGCGTGATGCAGGGCAGCATGCCGATCCGCAGCCGGTAGACAAACTCCGGCCGGCCGCGGTAGAGCATGTCTCTGAGTTCCAGAACGTACTCCCCGTCCTTCGGAACGTTGAAGAAAAGCACCGGGTCCGGCGAGAAACGGTGGTCGTCCACAAACGCCAACTCCTTGCCCGCCGCGTCGTAGAGCGTCAAACACGCGTCGAGCCAGCCGGGAACGGCGTCCGGGATGTAGGGCAGGAGCCTTCGGGCCTCGACCTGAAACACCAAAGTCTGTCCCGCTTTGGCCGCGAACCGGAAGAAGTCCCGGTCGGGCTGAGTGACTTGCCCGTTGACCAGGATGGGCAGGGACGGGAGTTGCTGGGCCTGCTTCATCTCGGAGTTCGGCTCGACCTCGCTAGTTTCGGGCAGGTCCCCGACGAAGAAGCGGAAGCGGTTCGAGATCCCGCCCGGCGTCACCAGCCGGATGTCCCGCTCCCCCAACGGTGCGTCCGGGGCAATGACCAGCGAGACGCGGACCATGTTAGGATCGACGGCCTTCGTGTTGGGGTTGACTACGGGAGTCGTCTTGCCCGTGATCCCGGGTCCGGTGAGGTAGACCCCGGTGACTCCCTGAAGCTCCTTGCCGGTGATGGTGGCCTCGACCGTCTTTCCCTTCTGTCCGCCCGCGGGAAAAATCGAAGCGATGGCCGGCTGAGGCGGCTGAGCCTGGACGGGCACGGCGATTGCGAGGATCACCGCAAGCGCGGCAGCGGAAAGCGGAGGGGGGAAAGGTCGATCGGGAGGGCCAGCGCCGCTTTCCGCTTTCGGCTTTCCGCTTTGTTCAATCACGGACCGATGGACCGCCATAAGATCACCTCGCGATGCGTACTCCGGATGCGCTGTGTGCTTCAAAGGGGCCGTTCACTGCACAGCAAGAGGTGCAACCTTGTTTCCCGCCAGGGCTTCCCGGACCAGCTCAGGGCGATGGATCAAAGCGGGCAGCTTGTCGGCCGGCGTCTTCACGTTCGCAGCGCGCCACTGAATCGCCCCCGGCGCCGACGCCGCGACATAGCCCTGGGCCGCAACAATGAGCCACTCGTCCGTGCGCGGAGTCAGTTGCAGGAGCGTCGCCAGCAGCCGGCCGTCGGCCGCGCTCCAGAGCCGGACGGTCCCATCGGCGCTGGCCGAGGCGAGCTTTGTGCCGTCCGGGGTCAGGGCGGCGCGGTAGACCCAGTCACGGTGCCCGCTCAGGTTGGCCACGAGATTGAAGTTCCCTCCGTCGAAGACCTTGACGGTCTTGTCGCTGGAAGGGACGTAGATCTTGTTGCCCTGCGGGACCCAGAGCACGTCCAGCGGCACGGCGGCGGCAAAGTCCAGGACGCGGACCTCCTGGCCGTTGTCCCGGCGCCGGATCCGCACGGCCCGGTCGTCCGGCCCGCCGATTGCCAGGGCCACGAGTTCTCCGTCGGGACTGAAGGCCGAGCCGTAGACCGCTTCGGTCTGGTGCATCTTGTTGAGCGGCTTCCACGTTCCGACTTCCCAGACCTGCGCGGTCTTGTCGGCGCTTGCGGCCGCGAGGAACTTTCCGTTGGCGCTAAAGGAGATGCCCAGGACCCAGTCGCCCTGCTCCTTGAGCGTGGCTACGACCTTCTTCTCATCCAGGTTCCAGACGTAGACCGCCGCGTCGCCCCCGCCGGCCGCCAAGAGCTTTCCCTCGGGGTGGAAGGCCAGGGCGTAGACGACCTCTTTGGGCTCCTGGAAACTCAGGGCCACTTGCCCGCTCTCTTTGTCGAACAGGCGCACCGCGCCGGGCCCGTTGGGGATGCCCTCCGCCACGGCCAGCAGCCTGCCGTCCTTGCTGAACGCCATTGCGCGGGCCGAATCGCTCATCTGGCCGGCGCCGATCCTCTTCAGGAGCTTGGCATTGGCCAGGTCCCAAAGCAGGACTTCCTGATAGCCTGCCGTCGCGAGCGTCTTCCCGTCGGGACTGAAGGCCACAGCAGAGACCGGGGCCACCGGGCCAAACGTCACGACGCACTCCACCGAAGGGACGGCCTGACCCGGCGGCGCCGCGACGATCGGGATCGCCAACGGCTGCTTGCGCGGCGCAATGGCCGGCGGCGGGGGCGGAGTCGCGGGGGCCGGGGGCGCGGGTTTGGGTGGCGGGGCCGCGGGCGGCGACGGCTCGGGTTTGGCCGGTGGAGTCTTGACTTCGGGTTTTGGCGCTGCGGGCGCCGGCGGCGACGGCTCAGGTTTCGCCGGCGCGGCCTTGGGGTCGGGTTTGGCCTGCGGCTCAGTTTCAGGTTTGGCGGGCGCGATCTTCGGCTCGGGTTTAACCGCCGGGGCCGTGGGCTCGGGTTTGGCTGGCGCCGCCGGCGCAGGCGATGGCGGTGGGGCCGGCTTCTTCTCCGCCGCATGCGCTTGCAGCCATGTGCAAAGCCACAGAATCAACAGCGCCGTTCTGCCAACTGCGTGCGACATTCTCATCCGGAGTGGTCCCTTTCCAAAGCCCACGGGTTGCAGCCCGTGGTCGGGCAGATTGGCAATCTGCCCCACGAGTCACATGATCTCCTTGAGCAGTCCGCCGCTGGCGAGCGAGCCGCTGGCCAGCGGAGTGACGTAGGCCACGCACCCCTGCGGGTGCGGAAGCCTGGCCGTGTGGTCGATCCCCAGCAGCTTGTAGATGCTGGCCGCCAGGTCCCAGGGATAAACCGGCCGGTCCTTGACCTTCTCGCCCTTGGCGTCGCTGGAGCCGACCACGGCGCCTCCCCGGAAGCCGCCGCCGGCGACCACGCACGAGTAGACCTCGGGATAGTGGTGGCGCCCGCCCTTCCACGGCTCGTTCCAGTCCACCTTGGGCGTGCGGCCGAACTCGCCGTACCACACGATCACCGTGCTCTGCAAAAGCCCCCGTTGGGCCAGGTCCTCCAGCAGCGAGGCAAACCCCTTATCGAGAACGGGGAGCAGGCCCTTCATGGCCGCGAAGTTGTCCGTGTGCGTATCCCATCCGCCCATGTTGATGGTGATAAACGGCACCCCGTGCTCGACCAGCCGGCGGGCCAGCAGGCACGACTGCCCGAAGTGATTGCGCCCGTACTTCTCCTTCAGATCGTCCTTCTCCTGCGACATGTCGAAGGCCTTCTTGGCATCCCCGAGGAGCAAGCCGCAGGCCTTCTCCTGAAGCGAGTCCATGCTCCGGTAGAGCCCTTCCTTGTCCATCTCCTTGGCCAGCGAGTCTACCGTCTGCAGTAGCGAGCGGCGGTCCTGGAAGCGCTTCTCGGTGACTCCGCCGGGCAGCCCCAGCCCCTCCACGCGGAAGTTCTTGTCGTTGGGGTCTCCGCCGGGGGCAAAGGTCTTGTATTTCGTGCCCAGAAACCCCGAGTCCGAGTAGCGGCCCAGGGGAGAGGTGAGCGTGATGTACGGCGGCAACAGCCCCTTGTAGTCGCCTTCTCCCTTCTTCAGTGCGACCACGGAGCCGATCGACGGGTAAACCGCCTCGGCCGTCGGCATCGTGCCCGTCTGGACAATGTAGGTGCCCGTCTCATGGGCGTAGGACGGATGCGTGTAGCTCCGGATGATGGAATACTTGTCCGCCTGCTTGGCCAACAGCGGCAGCAGCTCGCAGATCCGCATTCCCGCCACGTTGGTTGCCGCGGGGTTCTTCAGCGGCCCGCAGTAGTCCTGCCCGGCCTCCGGCTTGGGGTCAAAGGTGTCGAGGTGCGTCGGGCCGCCGCCCATCCAGAGCTGGATCACGGACTTGGCCTTGCCGTTGGGGGCCTGTGCGCGGGCCTGGATCTTGAGCCAGTCGGTCAGGGTGAGCCCCAACATGCCCAGGGCGCCCACGCGGATGAAGTCGCGGCGGCTTGGGCCGTGGCCGGTGCGATGGACCTTGTTGCTTCGGATTTCCAGCATCGTTCTTCCCTCAATGGTTCGACAGGAATTCCTTGCTATTGAGAGTCGCCCAGAGCAGGTCTTGCACGGCCTGGACGCGGGCGTCTTTGTTCTTGGCGAGATACTCAACCACGTTTCGCTTCTCCTCCTCCTTGGGGAACCGCGAGAGAGTGGCGAGGTAGATTTCCTCGACGATCTCCGGGTCGGCCCTCTTGGCCTGAAAGAGGCGCTGGATGCGGGGGCTGTTGGCCACCTTGCCTTCCACGTGGCCGGAGGCAATCAGGTGGAGCGATTGGCGCAGCGACGTGTCCGCGCTCCGCTCGCCCTCGTAGCACGTGTCCCGCGCCGGGCGTCCAAAGAGCTGAAGGAACGTCGAGTCGATGTCGCCGTCCGAGATCTGCGCCGCCTTGGAGCCGGCCGGCAGGATCGTCGGCGGGACCGGGATCCAGCTTGCGAACGAGTCCGTCGTCTCCGTGGCCTGGCAGATCGCGTCCAGAAGCTGCTCGGCGCTGAGACGCTTGACCGGATAGTGCGAGAAGCAGGCAACATCCTTCTCATTGAGCGGATTGCTCCTGCTCGAAAGCTGATACGTGCGCGAGTTCAGGATCAAGCGGAACACGTGCTTCAGGTCGTACTTGCGGCCGACCAGCTCCTTCTCCAGGTAGTCCAATAGTTCCGGGTTCTGCGGCGGATTCGTGGGCCGCAGGTCGTCCGGCTCGTGGACGATCCCCCGGCCCAACAGCCAGAACCAGACCCGGTTGACGATGCACTTGGCAAACCACGGATTCTGCGGAGAGGTGAGCCAGTCGGCGAGCTTTGCCCGCGGGTCTTCCTCCGGCGGCAGCTCCAGCACGTCCCCGCCCAGGAACCGCGGCTTGACGAGCTGGCGCGTCTTCGGGTGCCACAGCGCCGCCTTAGGATTGGAGTAGACGATCTCCTCTTTCCACTCCAGCGTGGTCTTGATGCTCACCTTGCCGAAGAACGCGGCCAGTCCCAGTTGGTCGTCCAGGGTCCAGTTCTCCGACGGGTGCCCGTGGCACCGGGCACAGCCGATCCGTGCGCCCATAAACACCAGCGACGTGGTCTCGGCAAAGGTCAGCGGGTCGCGGTTCTGCACGGCCCTGAAGTAGTTGGCCGGCCCGCGCCGGAAGTTGCTCCCGTTGGCCGTCAGCAGCTCCCGGGCGAACTGGTCGTAGGGCTTGTTCTGGACCATGCTCTCGTGGAGCCAGCGGTAGTAGACCTGGACCGCCTTGGGCCAGACGTTGACCGGGTATTCGCTCTTGATCCTCAGCAGGTCGCCCCACTTCAACGCCCAGTAGTCGGCAAACTCGGGCCGCTCCAGCAGCCGGTCGATGAGCTTGCTCCGCTTCTGGGGATCCTTGTCGGCCAGGAAGGCCCGGACTTCATCGGCCGTGGGCAGCGTGCCGATCGCGTCGAGATGCACGCGGCGCACGAACTCCGGGTCCGAGCAGAGATCCGACGGCGGGATGCCCAGCTTCTGCCATTTCGCGGCCACCAACTCGTCGATCTTGTTGTTGGCCTCGACCTTGGGAAAGCCGGACGGAAGCGGCTGTGGGACGATGGCCCGGGCAATGCCCGAGCGGCGCAGGTAGCTCACGATGATATGGGACTGGCCATAATCGGCCGCCTTGACCTTTCCGCCGGCGTCCACCTCGGCCATTTTGGCGTCGGTCGATCGGTAGAGGGCCTGGCGGGTCACGTCCTTCTGGGTCCCATCGGAAAAGACTGCGGTGGCCAAGAGCTGCTGAGTCTCGCCCTTGGGCAAGGTCTGCTCTTCCGGGAAGACCTTGACGGCGACGGGCGTGGGGGCCTTTTCGTCGCCCCACGGCGTGCCTTGAGCGACCCACGCGGCCAGCAGGTCGTAGTCCGGCGACCCGACCCGGATCGGCTGGGCGCCCGCGTGAGGCATGGCCGCGGTCGCCTTCAGGAGGAACAGGCTCTTCTGCGGCTCAACGCGATTGACGCGCCGGCCGTAGGCCGACTTGGTCAGGGCGTCGTAATCGGCCTGGGGGTCGGCCCCGAACATCGAGAGCCTGAAACCCCCTTTGCCCTTGAGCGTCCCGTGGCAGGCCGTCTGGTTGCAGCCGAGCCGGTTCAGGACGGGCATCACGTCGGCCGCGAAGCCGGCGGCATCGTCCTTGGCATCCTTCACGGCCACCCGGACTTCTGCGCTGGCGCTGGAGTCTCCCAGCTTGGCGACCAGGGAGATCGCCGTCTCGCCGTCGGAGACCGGGGTGACGATCCCATCTTTGCTGACCTGGGCGACGGCGGGGTTTGCTGACTTGAACTCGGTCTTGGACGTGAAATCGCGGACCGCGCCGTCGGAGAGCCGCCCCAAGATCAAGAGGGACTGCGACGCCCACTTGCCTTTCAAGACGAACTTCGAGGGCTCGACCTGGAGCGACGCGAGCTTGGGACCCTCGGGCGGTTTTTCTTTAGGAGGCGGTGTGGGGGGAGTAGGCGGAGTCGGAGGTTTCTCTTTGGGCGGCGCGGGTGGGGGCTGCTCTTTGGGTGGTGCGGGCGGCTTCTCCTTCGGCGCCGGCTCCGCGGGAGGCTTCTCTTTGGGTGTGGGCGGAGGGACCGGCTTTTCCTTCGGCGCGTCGGCCGGCTTCGCGGCAGGTTTCTCCTTCGCGGCCCCGTCTGCTACAAGGCTACCGCCGGCATAAACGAAGCCCGCCACTGCGAGGGTTACGGCGAAGAACCAAGTCGTCTTCATCCCCATGACCGTGTACCTCGCACTGGGCATCGCCCCAACAGAAGCCCGCCGCCAGCCGGCGAGCCACGAGTCCCGATCCGGGGCCTCCGACTGGCCCCTCCTCTGGGGCATAGCGCAGGACCAGTTTTCCCAGTCGTCCTGTGCAACCAACTATTGTCGTGGCTGGCGAGTTCCCGTGCAACTGTTACGTGATGTCCCCGGGACCGTGGGATGGTCGTTGGACGAAACGAGCAGGGCTCTCCAGGGGGGGCTTCGCGCGGCCCAGCTCGGCGCCACGGGGATTTCCGAAGGCAGAGGCAGGGTGGGACTGGCGTCCCACCCTACTCCTAAGAGGTGGGCTGCTGCGTGATCGCCACGGACTGCCGCGGCACGCTGCTGCCGCAGGCCGAAGGGCCGATCAGTTCCTCGATCTGCCGCTCTTCGAGGACTTCTTCCCGCTCCAGCGCCTGAGCCAGCGTGTCGAGCTTCCCGCGGTTTTCCCTGAGGGTCCGGTCGGCGCGTTCCGATGCCTCGCGGAGGATCCGCACGGTCTCCTCGTCGATCACCTGGGCCGTGTGCTCGCTGAACTCCCGGGGCTCGGCCATCTCCTTGCCCAGGAACGGGTGCTCTTCGCCGGCACGGAACGCCACCGGCCCGAGCCGCTCGCTCATCCCCCAGTGGCTTACCATACGGCGGGCGACCTGGGTGGCCTGCTTGAGGTCGTTCTCGGCCCCGGCGCTGAATTCGTCGAAAACGAGCTTCTCCGCGGAGCGGCCCGCCAGCCAGACGGCCAGCCGTTTGTAGAGTTCACTTTCACTGACGTTGAGGCGGTCTTCTTCGGGGAACAGTTGCGTGGCCCCTAGCGTCCGGCCGCGGGGAATGATGGTGATCTTGTGGACCCGCTCGGAGCTGTCCGTCAGCCAGGCCACCAGGGCATGGCCGGCCTCGTGGTAAGCGACCATCCTCCTTTCCTTGCCCGTCAGGACGTCTTCCCGCTTGTTCCCCATGAGCACTTTGTCCCGCGCGTATTCGAAGTCCGACATGTCCACCTTCTCTTTGTCGCGGCGGGTGGCCCAGATGGCGGCCTCGTTGACGAGGTTTCGGATGTCGGCGCCGGTCAGTCCGACGGAGCCCGCCGCCAGGCGCTCCAGGTCCACGTCGTCGGCCAGGGGGACGCCGCGGCAGTGGACCTTGAAGATCCCCAGGCGGCCCTTGAGGTTCGGCCGGTCCACGATAATGTGCCGGTCGAACCGGCCCGGTCGCAGGAGGGCCGGATCGAGGACGTCGGGGCGGTTGGTGGCGGCCATGACGATGACCGACTCGGTCTGGGTGAAGCCGTCCATT
>CAYGZI010000167.1:0-10238 GCA_964354245.1 uncultured Planctomycetaceae bacterium | reverse complement strand
ACTCTCCGGCCCGCTCGCCGACGGTCTTCTCAGGACCCGTGCAGTTGACGCAGTACACCTTGCCGCCGGCAAAGACCATTGCGCTCAAAACCCGATACCGGCCTTCGTTTGCCGGCGATGGAAACGGGCCGCTCGTATCACCGTAATCTCCCGAGCTGTCCGTCAGAACGACGTCGTTGCCGCCGATCTGCAAATGCTCGACGGAACCCTCCTCGGGCTTCTGCTTGAGTTGTTCCCGCAAGCGGTCGAGGATTCTCGGGCCGTTTCCTCCGGCCGCGGCCACGGTCAACTGGGCATCGGCCCCATCCCCCTTGGCACGCGGCAGGGTGAACTCGGCCAGGAGGAAACCGGCCGGCGGTTGCTCCCGGGTCCAGGCCTTCGGTGCCACAAGGCACGCTGGGCCGATTCGCACTTCCCGGCCGTCAACTTCAGCGGTGTCTCGGCCGGCGGCTTTCGGGCGCGCCGCGTCGCCGGTTTTCGCCGGAGTGGCGTCGCCGGTCTTCGGAAGATTCCCATCGGCCCGCACCGATTGCATCGCGTCGGTCAGTGTCGAATGCGTCGCGCCGGCGAGTTTCGCATAGGTCTGCGGGTCGCGTTTCGGGCGGATTCTGTGTGGGGATTCGCGGGCCGGGCAATCGTCGGCGGCCTGCGCGGGACTGGGCGACGCGGTGGCGGTGATCTCGTCCTCCGAGTGCGTGGAACTCTGCCGGACGGTCGGGCGATCGCTACGCCCGCAGCCCGTCAGCAGCGACAATGCCGCCGCCAGGAGGATCATTCGTCCAGTCACAGTCATACTCCAGTGTTTCGAGAGATGCCGGGCATGTGCCCGCAACGGGCAACCGGAAAGGCGCACGCGGCCGCCTATCCGGTTGCCCAGCGGAATGACGCGGTTGGCCGTACACCTAACGGGTGACGTAGACGGACACGCTGTCGATATTCTGCGAGCCGTCCGTAGGATAGATGCAGACCCAGTACGTGTAATTGCCCGCCACCGACAACTTCGATTTCAGCACGTTCTTGGTGGGCACGTCAACCAGCGGACTGTTCTTGAGCCACGCGCGCTTGCCGGTTACCCATTTCGTGCCATTCCAGGAGGACCAGCCCCGAGGCCCCTGGCACATGACCCACCAATCGGCCTTCATGCCCTTGGGCTTCAAGTCCGCATAGACGGAGAAGTCGATCGAGACCACGTCGGTTCTCTTGACGACGGCAACTTCGTCGTCGCCGTTGACCGTAAGGTCAATCAGTCCGGGTGGACGGTGGATGGTCGGGGCGAATCTCGCCATGGCTTCCACCGACATGCCTTCGTGGCACGAGCCGCACGCGAGGTCCAGCGTAAGAGATGAGTCGCCGTTTTGGTCGGTGTTCCACCACGTCTTGCCATCGGCCGAATAAGTATTGTCCGCCGCGGCCAGGGCAGTGGAGTTGATCCGGAAAAGGTGCGTGGCCCCGGCGCCCTTGACACTCGCGTACGGCATGTGGCAATCGACGCACTCCAGACCGATATCCCCCATAACGCCGAAGACCCGCTTGTTGTGGCACTCGGTACACATGTGCCCGACCCCGCGGGTCTCGCTGAACAGCACGCCGCCGTCCTCGTGCCAAACCGATTTGTGCGGGTCGTGGCACAAGGTGCATGAGTGATTCTTGTGCGGCGACTTGGCGAACTCATCGCCTTGCGGGTGGTTGGCACTAAACACTCCGATGAGGGGATCGAATTGCAGCCGTTTCGTGGCATCGCCGCCCGTGTGGCACTCGCCGCACTGCTTCAGCATGGCCGTCGACATCGTCTTCTTCGGACCGTGACAGACTTCGCACTGGATTCCATCGAGGGCCCACGTGCCGGTGACCCCAGGCATCTCGACTCCAAGATGGTTCCTCTGCTTTCCCGTGGCACTGTAGCCGGTCGTGTGGCACCTGGCGCAGCTATAACCGCTTGTTCCACTGAGATTGCGGTAACCAGTGCTGAAAACGGCGCTACCCGTCCCCGCCTTAAAGTTCCCGACGATGTACTCGACCTGGTCCCACGTCGCGCCAGTGGGAAGTTGCGGAAGGGGCACTCCCCAGGGAAACAGGTCCGCCGGCGGAGGATTCGCCCCGGCGGTTTGCACGAGCTGCCACGCATGCCCGTGCTTCATGTAGTTCGCGTACTCGCCCGGATGACACATGCCGCAGGCATCCTCGCCCCAATACGTGTGCGTGCGCTGGGCGACGGCGTTTCCGCCGAGGACGAACAAACTGAGACCGATCGCGAGGCCGAAAACGAGCCCCACCCAACCGAGCTTCTTCAATAACACGTCCAATCCTCCCTTATCGGAATTCCCGAGGACGTCTCGCTCGCATACCAGTGCCGCGAAACAACGAACATCCCCGCTACTGCGGATCGGGATCCGGACGAAGGGGCCGGCCGTCCATAGGTTGGCAGACCGCTAAACATCGGCGTGTGAGTCCTTGTCCGGGTTCCACGATCGGATGATGACGAAATACACAGTATCGTCGCGCTACACAGTATTGCCCGTAAGGATCATCAGTTTGTCCGCCTTGTCAAGCGCTCTTTCGATATCTTTTACGGATTTCCCGCTCTGTAGAAATCTTCTACGGACTTGCCGCGATGTAGAGATCTTCTACGAATTTGCCGCCGGGAGGAGGAACCGGTCTCCACGAGTATGACGCCAGTCGGGCGCGTCAAACCACCTTTGATACGGGGGAAACGCCGGGATGGCCGGGACAGAGTGCGGCCCAGGGGTGGCTGTCTCCTCGGCATGGCCCGCGGGGACGAGACGAGGCTGGACCCCCGAAGGCCAGTAGAAAAACGGGCTCTGGCTCCGGACCCACGTGCGAAACCCGCCGGGCCGATCACCGGCCTCCACGGGCTTTCATTCCGTGGCAGGACGGCCCTCGGCGTCCCTCTCCAGAATCCCCAGGCGCCAAGGGATCTGCCCATAAGGCTTGCCGGCCCGCGCCTCGTCGCTCACGCCCTGGAAGAGGAACCGCAAGTTGGCCGGGTCCACTTCGAGGTCCTGGTCCACGCCGGCGCGGAGGAGTTCGCCGTGGCTGATCGAGTCGGTCCAACGCTTCCCGACCGGGCGCGTGTTGGCCATGCTGGCAAACGTCTGCTCCTTGGTGGCCGCCAGCGGCTTCCACTCGCCGTCGAGCCGGCCGGCCAGGTACGCCTTGTAGTAGCGCCAGCCGTGCCCGCCCTGGGCCTCTACGAGCGTCAGGTACTTGTCCAGGCCCTTGAGCTTGTAGGTGTGGCTCGCCTCGAAAATGTCGCCCTGGATCGCCAGCTTCGCCTCCGACCACCCGCCCGGGAAATCCTCCAGCCGGGTCTCCTCGCGCCACATTCGCCCGTCGAGCGTGGTGAAGAAGAAGTGGGCCTTCTGGGCATCGCAGATGATCCAGAAATCCAGCCCGGCCTTGCTCCCCGCCGGCCTGGCCCCGAGCGGCTTGAGCTTGCTCCAAGACGCAGGGTCGGAGATGTCGGTTGTCGTCGAGTAGGCGGCCCCGTACTCGGGCTTCCACGACTTGTCGCTGGCCTGGCAAATCAGGTACCACTTCTTGTGGGGGGCGAAGTAGAAAACCTGCGGGGCGCAGAAGAACCCCTCGTGCGTTTTCAACAGGTGCCGCGGAGCGGCGTTGGCGTCCTTCCAGTCGGCGAACGACAGATACTCGATCTGGTGGCTCCGCTTCTGGCTGCGGATCGTGCAGAAGAGGTGCCATCGCCCCTGGTGGAACACCACCGTCGGGTCTTTCATCGAGTAACACGGGTCCTCTGGCCGCTCCGCCGGAGCAACCAGCGGCTCGCTGATCTTCCACTGAAAGCGGCCGGCCAGGAGATCCTCAACCGCCTGGCCGCTCGGCGTCGAACCCGGCCGGTCTTGTGCGGGACTGGACAAGGCCGCCATCGCGACCGCCGTCATAGCGAGCATGAGCGAGATGAGCTTGTTGCCGAGAGTCATCATGGGTTGTCCCTCCTGAAACGAACATGGGTTGGCGGCGCCGGCCTCCGGAGCATACGGTCAGACAGGATAGCAGGCGCCAGTCCCGGTCCGCAAGAAGATCGCGTCCGGACATTCCGCAGGGGGGGCCTTCAGTCGCACTTGGCCTCCGGCCGGTCCTGAAATCCAACGGCCGGCCGCGTCGCGGCCCCCCCGCTCACGGGAATTCGTACCGCACGCGGTAGGTGAGCTTGCCTTCACCGTCTTTGGCCACTTTGACGGGGAAGATGATCGTGCGGCTGTCCACCTTCTCGAAGTCCTGGCTCTTTTCGATGATTGTCCAGTCGCTCCAACGGTAGAGCTTTTCGAGCACCTTGACCGTGACCGGCTCGGTCTTGTGGTTGCGGAGCTTGATCTCGAAGGCCTCCTCGTAGACGTGGTCGGTGACCTTCTTGAAGTCCGTCTGTTTACGCTCGCCGACGATGTCGAAGGCGTCGCCGATGTAGAGGGTCACCTTCTCGTCGCGGGGCGTGTGCTCGATCAGGTCCTCGCCGATGAACTCCAGCGACTTGTCAACGTCGGCCTTGTAGACGCGGCACTTCCCTTTCGGCAGCGCGATCCCCAGGTGCCGGTCGGCCCGGTTCTCAAACTCCAGCATCACGTTGACCTTCTTGTTCTCCTCGCGCCCGAAGCCCGGGTCCCAGTAGGGGCCGAAGCGGGTCCACTGGAGCTTGGCCCCGTCGTAGAGATACGTCTTGCCGACCGGGACCTTGGCGGCGGTGATCAGCTCGACCTGCTTGATCTGGTTGTTGCCCACCGTGGTCGCCTCGGGCAGGCGATACATCCGGTACTCGCCGAATGCCTGGCTCGGGTCCTTCCCCTGCTGGCTCGTCGGCGCGAGCCGCGTCATCTGCTTGTAGTACTGGTAGCCGTAGCTCCACTGCACTTGCCGCGGGTCGAGGCGGGCCTCACCGGCCAGGAGCTTCACTGCCGCGTCGGCAAAGCCCGTGCCCGTGTGGTTCTCGATCGTCACCCAGCCGCTTGCGTCCAGCGACTTCTCGTCCGGCGAGAGCACGAGGTTGTAGTCGGCCCGCCAGCGGATGTTGTTGGCGATGTAGCTCACTTCGACCAGGTGCTTGCCGTCCTTCTCCGCGCGGACCTCCCAGACGAGCGTGGGCCGGGTCAACAGCCCGCCGGGCAACTGGCTGAACTGGATCCGCTTGACGTTCTCGCCCCGCTCGACCATGAAGATCGGCCCCTTCTCCTTGTCCTGGGCGAGCACCAGTTGCCGCGGGTCGTAGCTCATCAGGATCCCTTCGTAGGTGCGCCCGTCGGAGGCGACCACGGTGAGCTTCTGGTCGATGTACTTGTGGAGAAGCTTATCGGCATTGACCAGGTCGAACTCGTAGTTCTGCTCGTCCACGGTGGCGGCCGGGTCGGTGATGGAGCGGAAATGGACGCTCGTGGCGTCGATCGTGGCCGCCACGTCCCGGAACCGCACCACGTTGGTCCCTTTGCGGAACGCCTCCTCCAGCAGCCGGCGGTCCTTGACCAGGGCGAAGTTGTTGTTGTAGACCGTCAGGCTCACGCCGGGTTTTGCCTCCTGGGCCGGAAGCGGCGGGGCGATCGCAGCCATGACGAACAAAGCGGCAAAGGGCGTAAAGAAGCGTTTCATGGGTTCTCTTCCTTCTTATCAGCGTCGAACGACGAATCCAAAAGGACCAAGGCACAAGGACCAAAGACCAAACGCCTTGGGCTCCATCGATCCTTGGTCATTGAACCTTGGTCATTGAACCTTCATCCCTCATCCCTCATCCTTCATCCTTTCTCGCCTACCACGTGTACCGAACGGTGTAGGTCATCGTCTTCTCGCTATTCGGCGGCAGGCTGGCGTCGAACTCGATGGTGCGGAAGTCCTTCTTCCGATACTCTTGGCTCTTCGCGATGACCTCCCAGTTCACGTGGCCGACCAGCGGCTCCTCGACCACGATCGTGACCGCTTGCTCTTTGTGGTTGCGCAGGGTGATCTTCCAGTCCTGCTCCGTCCATTGTTCGCCGGCCCGAGCGCGGTTGGCCGTCTGCACGCGCTGGGCCGCCAGGTCGAAGGCGTAGCCGATCCGCACGCGCACCGGCTCGTCCTTGGGCGTGTGGTCGATCTCGTCCTGGCCCACGAACTCCGGCTGCTTGTCTTTGTCAATTTGATAAACGCGGAACGGTCCCTTGGGGAGCGGAATTCCCAGGCCCTCCCGGGTCTCCTTCGAGTTCTTGAACTCCAGGACCACGGCGACGGGCGTCTGCTGGCCGCCGGGTGCAGGCTGGGCAGCCATAACCGCGGCCGGCGTGCGCACAAGATATCGCTTGGCGACCGGAATGCGCTCCACGTTAATCAGCTCAATCTGCTTGGTCTGGGCGTTGGCCAGTGTGGTGGCGCGGCCGAGGGTGTAGAGATGGTACTCGGCGAAGCTTTTTTCCTCGAAGCCCGCGCGCCCGCCCTTGGCAACGGACATTCTGGCGCGCGAGGCCGGAACGAGCGGCACCCGCTCCTCCTCGACTACGTGGACGTCCCCCGCCATGAGCTTCAGCCCCGCGTTCTCATAGGCCGTGCCGCTCTGATTGTTGAGGGTGACCCAGCCCGCCAGGTCGAGTGTCTTCTCGTCGGCCGCGGCCACCGCCCGGTAATCGACCCGCCAGTTCACGTTGTTGGCCCGGTAGGCAACCTTCACCAGGTGCTCGCCCGCTTGGCCCGCCTTGACCTTCCAGACGAGCGTGGGCCGCGTCAGGAGTCCCGCCGGCAGGCTGGAGAAACGGATGTCCTTGACGTTCTTGCCCCGCGGGACCATGTCGATGCCGCCCGGGCCGGTGAGAATCAGTTGCCCGGGATCGGCGCTCAATAGCGTCCCCTCCAAGAGGCCGCCGTCTCGCGTGATAACGCTGATCTTCTTATCGATGTACTTTTCCAGCATTTTGTCCGCGCTGACCAGGTCGAACTCGTAGTTCTGCTCCAGCACTTGGGCGTCGCCCGCGGGCCGCAGCGAGCTGAACTGCACCGTTTCGGGCACGATGGTTGCGGCCACGTCGGGAAACCGGACGGTCCCGACGCCCCGCGCGAGGCTCATCTTCCGCCGCAGTTTGACGATGGCGAAGTTCTGGTTGTAGACCGTCAGGCTCACGCCCGGCCCTAACTCGGCCTCGTCGGCGGGCTCGGCGGCGGGCGAGGCGCCCGGCAAAGCCAGAACCGCGAGAACCAGCAGAATCCACGCGGTGGCTGGGGCAAAGCGCAGCGTGCCCCAGCGCGCTGGCCGCTGGGGCTTCGCTGCGCTCAGCCGCCAGCCACCCAGAGCCCGTGGCGGCCGGGAGAACTCACTGCGCTTGCGTCGGACGAACTCGCGTAGGCTCATGGTCCGCTCCCCACCATTGGTATTGGATGGTGTACGTGATGACCTTCTCGCTGTCGGCCTTTAGCGGGAAGTCAAAATAGATCGTGCGGAAATCGTGCTTCGCATACTCGTCGCTGCTCTTGATGACTTCCCAGTTCGCGTTGGCAACCCTGGCATGGCCGACGGCGCGGACTCGGATCTCCGTATCCTTGTGGTTGCGTACGCGGATTTCGTAGGTCTCGGTCATCTCCCGCGGGCCCGCCGCCTTGGTCTCGACGCCGCGGTATTGGCCCGTCACGTCGAATGCCTGGCCTACCCTGAGCGTCAGCTCTTCGTCCTTGGGGGTGTGGTCTATCTGGTCGCGGCCGAGGAACTGGCTCTCGCCGTCGGCATCCATCGCGACGAACGTGACCCGCCCCTTGGGCAGCGGCTTGCCCAGAGCGTTGGCCTTCTCGTTCTTGACCACCAGCTCCGTCGTCAGCCGCTCGGAGTCCCTTTCGTAGTCGAAGACAAACCGCCGTCGGGCCTTGACCCCCGTCGCGCTCAGCAGCCCGAGCTGCTTGATCTCCTGGTCCTTGATCGTACTCGGCAGGTTGAGGGCATAGAGCTTGTACTCGAACAGTTCTCGCGCCACGAACTCCTTCCTGCGATCCTCCCGGTCGACCGGGCCCACACCCCGATAAGCCCCGTGCCTGTAGAGAAGGTCCTCGGTCGCCTGCGCGGGTGCCCACGGGTCGCGGACCCGGTGTACGTCGCCGGCGATCAGCTTCAGCCCCGCCCGTTGGTAAGTCGCGCCGCTGCGGTTGTCGATCGTCACCCAGCCGTTGAGGTCGAGCGTGTCGCCGGCCGCGGGGTCGCTGCCGACAATCGTGGCCACATAATCCGCCTGCCAGGCCATGTTGCCGCAGAGATAGCTGAGCGTGGTCAGGTGGTCGCCGGGCTTGTTGGCGCGGAGCTTCCAGACCAGGGTCGGCCGCGTGTAGAGGTCCTTGGGCACCTCGTCCAGCCGGATTGCCTTGAGGGTCCGCCGGGCGACGGACTGCGTCTTGGGCCGCGGGGCCTTGGGGTCGGCGTCGGGCGCCCGGTCGGCCAGCACGAGCGTATCGGCATCGTAGCTGAGCAAGATCCCTTCGACGGCCGCTTGCTCGTCCTTCCCAATACAGGTGATCCGCCGCTCGATCGACCGCTTGAGCAGGGCATCGGCCGAGGCCAGGTCGAACTCGAAGTTCTGCTCGACCACCTCGATGCCCGTCGGGTCGGTCTCGCTCGCCAGGCGCACGCTCGTGGGGTCGATCGATTCCGCCACGTCGGTGAACTTGACGACGTTGTCCCCTTGCTTCAGGTGCAGGACCATGCGTTGGTCTTTGACCAGGCCCATGCCCAGGGCGGCCATGCCGCCGGTTTGCCCGGGCGTGGACCGCCGAGCCGCTTGCGGAACGAACCGCTGCTGTTGTGCGACAGCCCCTTGGGCATACGCAGCGCTTGCGTAGCTCGGCCAGCCGACCAGCGGCATATAGAGCGTCGGCTCCGGGTTCTCGCCGGCGCTAAACACGGTGACCTCGATGCCGCGGCGCTGGACCTCGACGGGCTGACTGGCGGCCAACGCTTCGGGCGACGAGCCGTGGCGCACGATGATCGCCACGACGGCCGCCAGCGTGACTACCACAAGCAGTCCCGCCGCAAGGCTCACCAACCGCCGAAGGCGGACTCTCCTCCCCTCTCCCGTCCCGGGAGAGGGGCTGGGGGTGCTGCGACTCCCCTCTCCCGTCCCGGGAGAGGGGCTGGGGGTGAGGGCACTGCCCTCTGTTCTCCCGCGAAAGCGGCCGGAGGTGAACGCATCTTGCGGCCCCAACCGCTCCAGGAGCGTACACCAGCCCGGATGACGCGGCTCGCACCACCGGCCGGCCTCAGCCAGCCGCGATTCAAGCTCTCGATCTTGGTCCCGCTCGTCAGTCATTTCAGTTGGGTAGGGTATGCTTCGGCATATCCCCGTAACGCCTTGTTTTCGTGCCTTCGTCCTTTCGCGCTTTCGTGATCTCCCTACTGCGTGGTTAGGCTTTCACATCGTCACTCATTGGCCAAGACCTCCCGCAGTTCCCGATACGCCCGCGACAAGCGGCTCCGCACCGTACCCGCCGGGATCCCCAATTGCACGGCGATCTGCTCCACCGTCGCGTTGCCAAAGTGCTTCCGGCCAATGACCTCGCGGTGTGGCCCGCTGAGCCGGCCGACCGCCGCCAGCAGGGCCACGGTGCGATCTTCTTCGCCCGCCTGCGGGTCTGGCCCGGGCGGGTCCACCACAAGCGGCACCGGACGCGGCCGCCGCACGTGGCTCATCGCCAGGTTATGGGCAATCCGGTGCAGCCAGGCCCCGACCGTGGCCGGCTCCCGCAGCCCCGGCGCCTCGCGCCAGGCCCGCAGAAATGTCTCCTGGGCCAGCTCTTCTGCGTCGTCGCGCGTCCCCAAGAGCCCCGCCAGGTAGCCGACCAGGGCACAGCGGTAGCGCTCCACGAGGACTCCGAACGCGTTGGCGTCCCCCCGGCCGGCGTCCTGGGCAAGTTGGGCGTCCGTCTTCTCCACCAATCTGTGCTCGTCGTTCGCCCGTGTCATAGACGCGACGGGGGCCGTTTTCGCTCCCAAATCGCTGAGAAATCGTCCGCAACTCCGGGCCAAGCGCCGATGGCCCCGATGGCCCGAATGGGCGAGTCGCCGACACGTCTTGTTGGACAGCCCCCCGACGCCGCCGCAGCCGGTCTTGGCCAAAACGGACTTGTTGGCCAACATAGCGTTTCGGGCCCGTTTTGGCCGAGAAACGGCCAGGTCGCAACCCATTGCCCAATAACGACTTAACGACATATCCTAAAGGGCATCCGCCACCCTCCATCGGCGGTATGGCAGACAGCCTCCCGGAAAACCGCATCTA
>CAYGZI010000166.1:0-10259 GCA_964354245.1 uncultured Planctomycetaceae bacterium | reverse complement strand
CGCTCCACACGTTTCTTTCCTCCCGTCAGGCAAACCATGACGAAATCTAACAACTTAGCGTGGTAGATCAAGGGGTTTCGTGGTAATCGTGGTACGCTTCCGATCTCTTGGCTCCGGACCAAGAGGTCGGACTTGCCAAGTGTGCGCGCCCGGCCCGATTCCCTTCGCTCAGGAAACCTACAAAGCGATCGGGGCGTTCTAGAGGCCGGCATCCCCGGCATCGCCAGCAGGAAGTCAGGCAGCATCGCGGCACGCTCTCACCCTCCAACCCGGACCGCTGCCAGGAACTCCTCAACCGACATACTTGCCGGGCCGGTGATGTAGATGGGCGCCTCGCTGAGATCGATCATCCTCTCCTTGATCGGCGCGCCCATGATGTCTACGGCTAACAGACGCCGGCTGGCCAGGCGTAGGGGGAGGCGGTCGCCCGCGTCGGGCACCCAGGCAAGCATCACCTTCCCTTGCGAGTCCCCGAACAGGTAGGTGCGCGCCTTCGGGTGCAGGTCGGCGATCTTCAGGATTCGGCGGCTGCCCGGCACAAGCCGGCAGAAGACGGCCTGCGCCGGCAGCATCTTTCGAGGGGCGCCGGCGTACTCGAAAAAGATGCTCTCCGGATCCTCCCGGTTGATGGTGCCGGCGGCGCCGTAGTGATAGAAGAGCTTCTCCACGCCGTAGCCCAGCGTGATAGCGGCGAAGCGCACCAGGTACGCGATGCACTGGCGCTCGCTCCCCAGGATGGCGTTCCAATGAAACGCGGGGCTGACGGGCTCGTCATCGTCGGCGTAGATGCCGCATTCAGTGACCCAGATGGGCAGGTCGGACCGGCCGGCCGCGCGCAGCATCCTACGCAACTGTGCCAACTGTGGCTTGTTAAGGATTTCCCAGTGCTTCACGCGATTGCCATAGCGCCCGATGGCCGCAGCCACGTAGGCGCCGAACGCCGCCGGGTCCTTCGGCGGCAGGGAAGCACGCCCGGCCTCCAGAGCGCCTCGCGGAACCTTCTCGAAGTCTGTAGGCACGTCGGCCGCCCAGTCGTTGGCCGAGTAAGGCAATAGCGCCAAGAGCGGCAGCTTGCGGTCGAGCACCCGGCCGAGTTGGTGGTCGGTCGCGCTGAAGTCGAACGGGCCGGGCTTCGGCTGGACGTGCTGCCACTTGATGGACCAGTCGCGCACCCAGCGCAGGCCGGTGTAGTCACAGAGGTCAAGAAGCTCCGGCCATCCGTAGGCGTGGTTCATCCCAACGTGTGAATCGCCTGGCGGCACGCGCTCGATGGACGCTGCGCGCATCTCCCGGGTGAGAGTATGCCCGCCCGACTCCGCCGTCAGAAAGAGGCGGTAGAACCCGGGCCGCGTGATGCCCGTGTCGATCGCTTGCTCCTTGCGGCTGCCCGCCGGCAGCACGAGCGCCATCTTTCCCTCGCCTGCCGGCTTGTCGAAGAAATCGGTGGCCCGCCAGGTGATGGCGACCGTTCCTTCCTCGGTGCCCTGGTTGCAGGCGGTAGCCCTCACGGTGATCGGCTCTCTGCCGTCGAAGAGGTTGCCGAGGCGGCCGGTCTCGAAGCCGACCTCCACGGGGCTGTAGGGAGCGAATGGCGTCGCCCTCTCGCCGCCCTCCAATTGCACAGCGTCAACCCAGATGGTGACTGCATCCATTCTGGAGGCATCCAGGTCCGGCCCCAACGTGACGTAGACGCGCGGCTGGTCTGGGGTGACGCGGACCGACGAACGCTGCCAATCGCGGGAGAGGGTCGCGTTCTGCGTCCTCTTGCTGTGCATGCTGCGCAGCCCCATTTGGGCGACGACCCCGGGGCGGTCCGCCTTCATCATGGCCGAGAGCGTGTAGGGCTTCCCGGGCTCGACCGCGATCCATCCCTCGTTGGCGAGCAGCGGCGCCCGTACCGGCTGGCGCCGGGGCTCGTAGTAATCGAAGGAGAAGACTGGAGTGTTCTCGGGGGTGATGGCGATGTTCACCCCACCCCCGACGATGCCTTGCTGCTTGGCCCAGAACGTGAGGCGGTACCAGCGGCCCCCCTCGAGTTGGACCTTGCCCCGCTGGGCCAGCATCCCGTGGCTGCTGCCGGCTGCGTCCAGCAGACGGGTGCACTCCAGCTTCACGGCGCGGCTGCCTTCCGGCCCGGCGTCCACGGTAATCTTCGCGTCAATGGAAGCTCGGTCACACGCGGCCTCCCAGGCAAGGGGCGCGCCACTGGCGCCCACCTCTTCGAAGCGGGCGTTGGCCAGCAGGTTCGCTCCCGCGCCGGCGGCATCCTCCCCGGCCGCCGCGAGCGACGACACGGCGAGAAGGCATGCCGGGAGGATGAGACGGTAGTAGAGTTGCTCGAACGACATGGGTTTACCCAACATTTCCCATTTGCGATGAGCCTGGAACCGATCCAGGCTCACGCGGGCATCCATTCTGCCAACGTGCCCTCCCCGTGTCTAGCGCACGAGACGGTTGTCCTCATTGCGGCGCCGGGTGGCATCATATATGATATGGCAGTCGTCGGGTTTCCGTTCCATGGGCTCGGCGGGAAATGGAAGGGCGACTGGTTAGACTGGATTGAGAGGCAACGCAACATGAAAGCACTGGCTCGACTCGCAGGAGGTACGCTGGCGGCAATGGCTGTCCTGGCCGTCGTGCCGGCAGTAGCGGCGGAGCCGTCGTCGGAGAAAGTGCCGCTCGAACTGAAGCTCCCGAAGCCGCGCTTCATGGGCACGCCTCACAACCTCAAGGGCCCCCACCTCGAAAAGCCGCGCGCCGGGAGACGCCCCGATCTGGCCGTCCCGCCGGGCCTTGCCAACGTCGCGCTCAACAAACCCGTCACGGCCAGTGACACTGCGCCGACGCTGGGCGAGCTAAGCCAAGTGACCGACGGCGACAAGGACGGCGTCGAAGGGAGTTACGTGGAGATCGGGCCTGGGAAGCAGTACTTCCAGGTCGACCTCCAGCAGCGATACGAGATCTTCGCCATCGTGGTATGGCACTACCACGCCCAGCCCCGAGTCTATCACGATGTCATCGTCCAACTGTCCGACGATCCGGAGTCTTCCAGGAACGTTCGCACCGTCTACAACAACGACTTCGACAACTCGTCGGGCTTTGGTCTCGGCCGGGACAAGGAGTACATCGACAGCCACGAAGGACTGCTGATCGACGCCCACGGCATGAAAGCCCGCTACGTGCGGCTCCGCGGAAGCGGGAACACCGAAAACGACCTCAACCACTGCACCGAAATCGAAGTCTACGGCAGAAAGCCTGCAACGCCCTGACCAGGAAGGAGGCAACCACGATGACTCGGCAGGCGCGGCGGAGTTTCCTGCGTTGTGCGGCCCTCGGTGGCGGGGGACTCCTGATCCTTCCCGACAGCCGGTCGGCGCGGGCGTACTCGGCCAACGAGAAGCTCAACGTCGCCATCATCGGCGCCGGCGGGCGCGGAAAGTCGTATGTGGACGTGATCCCGAAATTGACCAACATGGTGGCGATGTGCGACGTCAACCAGAGCAGGGCCCAGGCAGCTTACAAAGAGCACCCTGACGTCCCGAAGTTCCAAGACTTCCGCGTGATGCTGGAAGAGATGGACAAGCGAATCGATGCGGTCACCGTGGCCACGCCCGATCATACCCACGCCACGGCGTCCGTGATGGCCATGAAACGCGGCAAGCACGTGCTGTGCGAGAAAGGACTGACGCGGACCATCGGAGAGGCCCAGCTCATGCGGAAGGTGGCCGTCGAAAAGAACCTCGCCACCCAGATGGGCAACCAAGGCTCGTCGTGCAGCAGCGCCCGACGCGGGATGGAGGTGATTCAAGACGGCGTCATCGGGGATGTGAAGGAAGTGTACTCTTGGTCGGCCGACGACGGACCGGACTGGGACGAGCCGCCCAAGGGGACGCAGAAGGTCCCGGACTACCTCAACTGGGACCTCTGGCTGGGCTATGCCCCGTACCGACCGTTCCATCCCCGCTGGCTGGCCTGGAACAGTTGGCGAGAGTTCGGCGCGGGCCGCATCGGCATGTGGAGCTCCCATGCCAGCTTCATTGCATGGAACGGACTGAACATGCGCGCGTTGTGGGAGGCGGACCCAAAGGAGAAGGTGCGGATCCAGGTGGAAGCCCAGGTCTCCAGGATCAATAAACTGTCCTTTCCCAAGTGGGCCGCCGTTCAGTACAAGATACCAGCACGCGGCAAACAGCCGCCGTGTGACTGGTATTGGATCGGCGGGCTCAGCGCGCCCGGCTGGCGAGAGAAGATCGAGGAGCGGCTGAGACGAAAGCTCGTTTGGGGCGACGGGAACTGGCAGGATCACCACCATAGCCTGATTGTGGGCGGCAAGGGGACGGTCCACGCTGTCGCGTCCAATTTCGGCTTCGACCTGCTGCCGGCCGACAAGTTCCGGGGCGTGGACAAGGGCAGCCCGCGGCGGTATTCGCGCGTCCCCGGCGAGTTCAACGGGCACGAGAGCGACTGGTTGCGGGCCTGCCGCGACGGCCAGTACACCGTGTCGGACTTCAGGAATACGGGGCCGTATACCGAATTCCTGCTGCTGGCCAATGTGGCGACCCAGATCAACGGTTCGATCGAGTACGATCCTGTCGCTGGGAAGATTACGAACAACGAGCAGGCCAACGCGCTCCTTACGTGTGAGCGGCGGAAGGGCTGGAGCCTGTAGAGTCGCGAGAGGAGCAAGGAGAACGCTATGGGAATGCTCAAAACTCTGTTGACGGTCCTGATGGTGATGGCGGCAGCACTAGGATTGGCCGCAGAGGGACGGTTCAAAATCGCTTACTCCACCTACCTGGGTGGCAACCACTGGGAGGAGGCGCGCGAGATCATCGTGCACCCTGACGGCTCGGTGCTCGTCGGTGCGCATGTCTGCTCCAGAGACTTGCCGACCACGCCCGGCTGCTTTCAGCCGAACTATGCGGGCGATGATCCGACCGCCGGGCCCGGCGGCATCGTCGGCGGCGACTTGTATCTGGCCCGCCTCAGCCCTGACGGCGGGAAGATTCTCGCGGCCACCTACTTCGGCGGCTCCAAACAGGAACGAAGCGTCTACGGCATGGAACTCGACAGCAAGGGCAATATCGTGGTCGCGTGCCTTACCCGCTCGACGGACGCCCCGACCACGCCCGGCTGCTTCCAGCCCAGATTCGCCGGCGGGGTGGACATGCTCGTGGCTAAGCTCTCCCCCGACCTCGCAAATCTGATCTGGTGTACCTATATCGGCGGTTTGCGCGACGAGTCCCCTCGCGGGGGGCTGGCCATGGACAAGGACGATAGCGTGGTTGTCGTGGGCACCTCGCCCTCGCCCAACTTTCCAACCACCCCGGGCGTCGTTCAGCCGAACCTCAAGGGGCCGAGAGACTCGGCCATCGTGAAGCTGAAGCCCGACGGCTCTGGGCTGGTCTTCGGAACGTTCCTCGGGGGGACGGGCGAGGACGACGCCATTATGGGCGCCAGGTTGGACGCGGCGGGCAACATCTATGTTGCCGGCCACACGAAGTCGGCCGATTTCCCGGTAACCGCCGGCGCGCCGCAGCCCAAGTTCGGGGGCCAGTCGGACTGCTACCTGGCGAAGCTGTCGAATGATGGCAGCCGCGTCCTCTACGCCACCTACCTGGGTGGAAAGGGCAACGAGTTTGCGGAGCATCGACCCTGGCTGACGCCGGACGGATGCTTCATCCTCGTTGGCCCCACCCAATCGGCGGATTTTCCGACCACCAACGGCGTCTATCAACGCGAACAGAGAGGCGGGGGGGACGGGTTCGTGACCAAGCTCTCCGCCGACGGCAAGCGGTTCGTCTTCTCGACGCGCGTGGGCGGGACGGGGACCGAGAACCTGCTGATGCCGACCGTGGATGAGCAGGGCAACATCTGGGTCGTTGGAAGCACCAGCTCACGCGACCTTCCGGTCACTCCCGACGCCCTGCAGTCGAAGTATGGCGGCGGGCCCGGAGACGGCCTGCTGGCCGTGTTGAGCTCGGACGGCTCAAAGGTGCTCTACGCCACGTACCTGGGCGGCAGCGGCGATGAGGTGATTCGCAGCATCGCTTTCGGGCCGAAAGGCGACGTTTATCTCGTGGGCAACACGGCATCGCCGGATTTCCCGACGACGCCCGGCGCCCTGCAGCCGAAACTCGGCGGAAACCACGATGCGTTCATCGTCAAACTGCTGCCCGCGCGCTGATTGGTCCGGTGGAGCCGGAACAGTAGCAGTCGTGAAACATCGCAAGACTCATCGAATCGAAGGACGCCGGTGTTCAAGATCCTCAACGACCTGCGACCCCCGACACGGGTCACGTCATGGGAGAACGCTATGGAAATGCTCAAGACTCTCGTGACGATCGCGATAGTGACGGCAACAACGGCGGCGCTGGCCGCGGAGGCCGCGAAGGAGCCGCCCCCGACCTGGCCTTGGCCGGGGCCGACGCCGCCCGAGATCCGGGATGCCTTGGTGATGAAGAGAGGCATCTTTCGGCCCACGCAGCAGGACCTCCAGAGGATGGAAGCGATCGCGCCCGATAAGCCGGTCACGGCGCCTGCCAAGCCCCGGAAGATTCTCTGCTGGGGCCGCCTCTGGACCCATTTGTGCAACCCCTTCACCGAAGCGGCCGTCCAGATCTTGGGGCGGAAGACCAAGGCGTTCGAGGTGGTCGCCAGCGACGACCCGCGGCTGCTGCTGCCGGAGAGCCTGAAGACCTTCGATGCGATCTTCCTCAACGGCCTGCACGACCCCGCGCCCTTCCTTCCGCTTCACTGGAAGACGCTACCTCCGGAGGAACTGGCCGCCGCCAAGAAGCTCGACGTGGCCGCCAAACAGAGTATTTTGGACTTTGTCGGGCAGGAGGGCAAAGGCCTCGCCGGCATCGAAGGCTCGCTCTGCGCACTGCGCGACTGGAAAGAATACGGCGAGCTGATGGGCGCGTTCTACAACGGACACTACGTGGGCAATTTCGCAATCAAAGTGGAAGACCCGGGGCACCCGTTGACCGCCTGCTTCGGCGGGCAGCCCTTCCGCATCTTCGATCAGGCCTACGTGCCGGGCCCACCGTACTCGCGGAAGAACCTCCGCGTGCTGCTGAGCCTTGACATGACACAGACTCCCGACCCGCTGGCCGACCCCAAGATGGCGTGGCTCAAGGACGCCGTCAAGAAGCTCGAAGCGTCCACCGGCCGAGCAAACGAATACCCGATCAGTTGGATCAGGTCGCACGGAAAGGGACGCGTCTTCTACTGCTCGCTGGGCGTGCAGAAGGCGCCGTACTCCAATCCACTCTTCCTCCGTTACCTGCTGGGCGGCATCCAGTTCGCCACCGGCGATTTGCCGGCGGACACCACGCCGAGCGAGAAGTAGCCAAAGGAGAAAACCGGTGATACCACGAAAGACGCGACGGAATTTTCTGCTTAGCGCGGCCCTGGGCGGCACGGGACTTGTGGTCCTTTCCGACAGCCGGTCCGCGTGGTCCTATGTGGCCAACGAAAAGCTCAATGTTGCCCTGATCGGCGTGGGAGGCCGCGGCAAGTGGTACGCCGACGTAATCCCCAAACAGGCCAACGTCGTTGCCTTGTGCGACGTGAACGAAAGCAAGGCGCAGGCGGCGTACCGCGACTTGCCCGACGTGCCCAAGTTCCAGGATTTCCGCGAGATGCTCCACAGGATGCAGAAGCAGATCGACGGCGTCATCGTGGCCACGCCGGACCACACACACGCTATTGCCGCGGTCACGGCGATGAAGGCCGGCAAGCACGCGATGGTCGAGAAGCCGCTCTGCGGCTGCGTCCACGAAGCCCGCATGATGCGCGAGACGGCCGAGAAGCAGAGAGTCGCGACGCAGATGGGCAACCAGGGCTCGTCGGGCGGGCAGTTCCGGCGCGGCGTGGAACTGATTGAGGACGGCGTCCTGGGCGACGTCAAGGAAGTCTACATCTGGAACTCCGGCGGCGGCCAGGACTATCAACAGCCGCCCCAGGGCGTGCAGAAGGTCCCGCCGTACCTCAAGTGGGACCTCTGGCTGGGACCGGCGCGCCAGCGGCCCTTCCATGCCAATTGGCTCGCTTGGCCCCATTGGCGCGAGTTCGGCACGGGCCAGATCGGCATGTGGGGCTCGCACACCGGGTATCTGACTTTTATGGCGCTGAAGATCGTGTCCCTCTGGAAGGCGGAAGCGTCGGCCAAACCCAGGATCAAAGTGCGGGCCGAGGTGTCAGCAGTGAACCGGCTCTCATTCCCGAAGTGGGAGAAAGTGGACCTCCAAATACCGGCGCGGGGCAACCTGCCGCCTGTCACGATCCACTGGGTCAACGGCAGCGCAGCGCCGGGATGGAAGCAGAAACTCGACGAGTTGGTCGGCAATCCGGCGGACTGGGGCGATACGAAAGGGCAGGACCAGGGAAAGGAGAAGAAACCGAAGTGGTCGGACTTCGCCGGCGCCGTCCTCATCGGCAGCCGAGGCAGGATGCACTCCACCGGGCACAATTACACGATCGACCTTCTGCCGGCAAAACAGTTCGAGGGTGTGGACATCAGCCGCCCGAAGCGTCTGACCAACTCGCACGGCATGCCCGAGCCGGACTGGCTGCGCGTGGCCCGCGGTGACGCCAAGTGGACGGCCTGGTCCAACTTCAGCAGCACGGGCCCCTACATGGAGATGATGCTCTTGGCCAACTTGGCCACCCAGTTCAACGAAGAGTTGGAGTACGACCCGCTGGAGGGCAGGATCGTCAACAACGCGGAAGCGGACGCGCTGGTGCGCCGTCCCTACCGCGAGGGTTGGTCGTTGTGACGGTTCGCGTGAAGGGCAAAGCATGACTATCCAGCGCGTGTCCATTTCGCAGCAGATCCGGGAGAACCTTCTGGATCGCATCGCCCGCGGCCGGCTGCAACCCGGAGACCGCGTGATCGAGGCCCAGGTCGCCTCGAAGATGAACGTAAGTTCCATTCCCGTCCGCGAGGCCATCCGGGAACTGGTCGCAATGGGGATCCTTCAGTCGGCGCCGCACCAAGGCGCGTGGGTCCGACAAGTCAGTCTCCTGGAGACGATCCAGGCATTCGAGGTCCGTTCCGTGTTGGAGCCTCTGGCCGTCGCATCAGCCGCGTCGCGTCTTCAGGGGAAATGCCACAAGCTGCGGCACGTCGCGAAGCAGATTATCGACGCCGCACGGATACGCGATTTCGCCAGTTTCCAGCACCACAATCAGGTGTTTCACCGGGCGATTGTGGAGGCCTCGGACAACCAGGTGCTGCTGCGAGTCTGGGACTCCTTGGCCTTCGACGTGCGGACCCGGTTTACGATGGACTACCTCACGAAGGTGGACCCCGTGGCCATCGCCCGAGAACACGAGCCGATCGTCGCTGCCTTGGACCGCGGCGACGCGGCCAAGGCGGCGGCGCTGCTGCGGTCGCACTCGACGGAATTGGTGGACTACCTCAGTACCCAAACGGCCCACGAAGGCGACGGCCTGGCAGCGCCGCGGAAGCATTCGGGGAAGAGTCGTCGAGGCAGTGCCGAAGACCCTCGGAAGCAGTCACGCGAGAAGAGTCAACGATGAACGTTCTCTTTCACGCAAACGAAGACCATCCATATATCCTCCTGCCACTACACGGAGAAATGCCTCTTATGAAACAGCGATTTTCTCGCCGCAGCTTTCTGCGCTCCGCCGCTGCCGCCGGCATCGGCCTGACAATTCTCCCCGCCGGGCTTGCCCTCAGTTACACGGCCAACGAAAAGCTCGGGGTCGCCCTGGTGGGATTGACCGGCCGGGGGCAGTGGTTCGTCGACACGGTGCCCCGCATCGGGGAGAACGTCGCGGCCCTCTGCGACGTGAACCAGAAGCGGGCGGCCGCGGCGTTCCAGAAGTTCCCCAGTGTGCCCAAGTACCAGGACTTCCGCAAGATGCTGGCCGAACAAGAGAAGCAGATCGACGCGGTCTTCGTGGCCACGCCTGATCATACCCACGCTGTGGCTGCCGCGGCGGCGATGCGGGCGGGCAAGCACGTCTACTGCGAGAAGCCGCTGACGCACAACGTGGCCGAGGCCCGCGCACTGCGCGAGATCGCCCACAAGCAGGGCGTGGTCACGCAAATGGGCAACCAGGGGACGGCCACCGAGGCCTTCCGCCGGGCGGTGGAGTTGATCCAAGCCGGCTCGATCGGGACGATCAAGGAGATCCACGTGTGGGACGGGGGCGGCACCGGGCCCCGCCAGCCGCCCCAGGGGAGCCAGCCCGTGCCCGAGGGGCTCGACTGGGACCTGTGGCTC
>CAYGZI010000165.1:0-10398 GCA_964354245.1 uncultured Planctomycetaceae bacterium | reverse complement strand
GACGCTGGATCTGGTGTCACGGATTGACGGGCTGATTGCCGGCTTCGTTCAGAGGCCGGCCTGCGCTTCGATCTCCAGCATCGTCATCGTCGAGGTCACGACGTCTCCCGACGCACCGCCCGGCCAGCGCGAGCTTACCCTGGCAACGCCGCGCGGAGTGTCCAACCCGCTGGTCTTCCTCGTCGGCCAACTGCCGGAGGTCTCCCGAAAGCCAATGAAGACCGCCGAATTGCAGGTGCTCGGCAAGGAGGAACAGGCCCTGCGCAATCGGCCGGAAGATGAGGTGGAGGACCGCATCACCGTGCCGTGCGTGCTGAACGGTCAGATCGCTTCCGGCGAAGTGAACCGGTACCGCTTCGAGGCGCGCAAGGGTCAACGGCTGGTGATCTCCGCCCAAGCCCGGAATCTGGTCCCCTATATTGCCGACGCCGTTCCCGGCTGGTTTCAGCCCGTGATGACGCTTTACGACGCCCGCGGAAGGGAGTTGGCGTATAGCGACGATTACCGCTTCAAGCCCGATCCGACGATTCTCTATCAAGTGCCCAAAGACGGCGAGTACGTGCTCCAGGTCACCGACGCCATCTACCGCGGCCGCGAGGATTTCGTCTATCGCGTTACCGTGGGCGAGCTGCCGTTTCTGACGAGCATCTTCCCGTTGGGCGGGCGCGCGGGCGCTGCCGCGGCCATCCAGATGAAGGGGTGGAATCTCGAAGGGGCCGAGTTGACGCCGCCCGCTCCCGACGCAGGGCCGGGAATCCACCCGATCGCCGCGCGCAAGGGGGGACTCGTTTCCAACCGCGTGCCTTTCGCTCTGGACACGCTGCCCGAGGCCGTCGAAAAGGAACCCAACAACGACCCGCCGCACGCGCAGAAGGTGAAGCTCCCCGTCATCGTCAACGGGCGCATCAACCGTCCGGACGATTGGGACGTGTTCCAGGTCGCGGGCCGTGCCGGCGATACGATCGTCGCCGAAGTCCATGCGCGCCGGCTCGATTCCCCGCTGGATTCCTTCCTCAAGGTCACCGACGCGGCCGGCAAACTGCTGGCGCTGAGCGACGATTATGAGGATCCGGCGTCCGGGGTGAACACGCACCACGCCGATTCCTACCTCGCGGTCAAGCTGCCGGCGGATGGAACGTATTACGTCCATCTGGGCGATACCGCGCGCCATGGCGGCGAGGAGTATGCCTACCGGCTGCGCATCAGCCCGCCGCAACCCGATTTTGCCCTGTACCTCGTGCCGTCCACCGTCGGCCTCCGCAGCAAGGCCACTGGCACGGTCAGCGTCTATGCCATCTGGAAAGACGGCTTCGCCGGCCCGGTGAGCGTCGGCTTGAAAGACCCGCCGGCCGGTTTTGCGGCGACTCCCGTCAAGCTGTCCCCGGCCCAGGCCGTTACGCGGCTTGCGATAAGGACCACCCTGACCGAAACGCGGCAACCGGCAAACCTCTCCGTCGAAGGCCGCGCCAAGATTGAGGGACGGGACGTCGCCCGTGACGCAGTGCCGGCCGAAGACAGGATGCAGGCCTTCCTGTGGCGGCATCTGGTGCCCGCGGAGGAGCTGAAGGCCATGGTCTTCAACCCGTCCTTCCAGCCTGCGGCCAAGCGCGTCCCTCGCGTCCCTCCGCCGTCCGCGGCCGAGAAGAAACCCCCGGCCGCATCCGCGGCCCCCGCGGCCCCAAAACCCACGTTCACCAAGCAGCAAGTGGCGGGACGTCTGAGGCAGCTCAAGATCCTCTTTGACGACGGGCTTCTCACCGACGATTTCTACGGCCGGAAGGTCGCGGAATGCGAAGCCGCGCAGTGAAGCCCGCTGGCCACAAAGACGTCCCACTCGCCATACGGAGAAGAGAAACCAGTGAGACGAGCACTACTGTTGGCTCTGGCGATCATCGGGTTTTTTTATGCGGCGGAAGTGCAAGGCGCCGACTGGCCCCAGTACCGCAGCGACGCCAACCGCAGCGCCGCCTCGCCCGGGCAACTGCCGGCCACGCTTCACCTCCAGTGGGTGCGGCGCCTGCCGGCGCCCCGGCCGGCCTTCCCCGGCGAAGTGAGACTCTGGTTCGACGCCTCCTACGACCCGGTGGTGCTGGGCCGGACCATGTTCGTTCCCTCGATGGTCACCGACAGCGTTACGGCGCTGGACACCGGGACCGGGGCCCAACAGTGGCAGTTCTTTGCCGAGGGTCCGGTGCGTTTCGCGCCCGTGGCGTGGGAGGGGAACGTTTACTTCGTCTCGGACGACGGCCACCTCTACTGCGTCAGCGCCGCCGACGGGAAGCTGCGGTGGAAGTTCCGCGGTCTCCCGCCCGGCAAGACGGACCGCAAGCTCTTGGGCAGCGGGCGCCTGATCTCGCTGTTTCCCGCCCGGGGCGGACCCGTGCTCCGAGACGGCGTGATCTACTTCGGGGCCGGCCTGTGGTCCAAGTACGGAGTCGCGATCCACGCTCTGGACGCCCGGAGCGGGCGGGTCATCTGGTCCAACACCGACAGCAACCACATCCCCAAGGCCAACATGGACCACGGCGTCGCCCACGAGGCGGGCCTCACGCCCCAAGGCTACCTGGCAATCGTCAACGAAACCCTGGTGGTTCCCTGCGGCGCCCAACTGCCCGCCTTCCTGGACCTGAAGACCGGAAAGGTGCAGACGTTCTGCATGGGCTGGGGAGGACGCAACGGCCTGCCCAAGGGCACCTGGTTCGTGGCCGGCGACAGGAACTACCTCGGTCACGGCGGCGACCTGTACGACATCACCCGCCCCAACGACGAGCGGTTCGACGACCCGAAAATCCGCACGGACTTCAAGGGCATGCTTTACGCGGGCGGATTCACGCGCGTGCGGATCGACCCGACCAACCACAAGGACCTGGGGGCGTTCCGCGAGCCGGTCTTCGCGGAGGGCGTGATGTACGACAACGACCGCGGATTGGTGGCCCTGGACCTTGGCGACGTGAAGCTCGAAGAGCGCAAGAAGACGGCGATCCCGCCCGAGCGCCGCACCGACACCTATCCCGACAAATGGAAGATGGCCTCCCGCGAACTCTGGCGGCTCCCCTCGAAGCTGAGGGTCCACATCAAGGCCGGGCAGCACTTGTATCTGGGCGGCGCCGGGCGGGTCGAGGCCGTGTGCGTCCCCCAGGGCGGCGGAACGCCGGAGGTCGTGTGGCAGGGAAAGGTCGGAGGCACGCCCCACCGCATGTTAGCCGCCGATGGCAAGCTCTTCGTGGTGACGCGGGAAGGGGCGATCTACGCGTTCGGCGCCAAAGAAACGCCCAAACCGATCTGGCACCACCGATTCACCGCAATCTGGCTCGATTCGGACGCCGAGCGCAAGACCGCGGCCGACCTCCTCCAGACCACGAAGGTCCGTGACGGATACGCGGTGGTCCTGGGAATCGAGACCGGTCGCCTCGCGGAGCAACTCGTTGGTCAGTCGAAGCTCGACGTGATCGTCGTCGAGCGGGATGCGGAGAAGGCGGCCCGCTTGCGCCGAAGGCTCCACGCCGCCGACTTGTATGGGACGCGGGTCAGCGTCCACGTGGGCGATCCGCTCTCGTTTCCACTCCCGCCTTACATGGCCAGCCTGGTCGTCTCGGAGAATTGGGCGGAGGTTGCCCCTACGCGCGGCAGGGAGTTCGTTGCGGCGGTCGTCCACCTGCTCCGTCCCTACGGCGGGACAGCATGCCTTGCCCTTCCGCCGGCCGAGCGCGATGCCCTGGCCAAGGAGATCGCGGGGGCCGGAATCGCCGGCGTGACGGCCCGCGCCGAGGGCGACTCCTCGCTGCTGGTCTCGCGGCCCGGGGCGCTGGCGGGCTCGGCCGATTGGACGCACGCCGAGGCCGACGCGGCCAACACGGGGGCCTCCGAGGAGCAGTTCGCCAAGGCCCCGCTGGATTTACTCTGGTTCGACACGCCTCCCCGCTGGGTCCGCACCCCCGGCGCGACGCTGGTCCGCGTGTGCGGCGGGCGCATGTTCATCAAAGCCGAGAAGCTCCAGGTCTTCGACGTCTATACCGGCCGGAGGCTCTGGGAAACGGCGCTCCCGTTCCCTCACCGCGTGACCGATCAGATGGTCGCCCTGGACGACGCCGTCTATGTTGCCGGCGGCCAGACCTGCGTCGTCCTGGACCCAGCCACCGGGCGCAAGACCGGCCAGATCGACCTTCCTCCCGGCCTGACAGGAGTCCTGTCGAACCTCAGGGTGTGGCAGGACTATCTCGTCGCCCAGAGCGGCAAGCACCTGGTCTGCCTCGACCGCAAGACCGGCCGCCTGGTGTGGAAAGAGCAATTCGGGCGGGCCAAGCTCAGCGTGGCCGTCGGGGGTGGAAAGGTCTTCTGCGCGGAGCTGATCGAACCCAAGCAGCAGACGACTGCCGCCTCCGCAAAGACCGCCTCGACAAAGACAGACTCGACGAAGATCGCCTCGGCAGCGACCGAGCCGGCCAAGACCGTTGCCGAGGACGCCAAGGCTCGGGCCTTCGACCTCCAAACCGGCAAACGCCTCTGGGAAATCCCTGGCGGCTCGGAGGTGCGGTACAGCCGGAAGCACGATCTGGTCGTGATGACCTCGGGCATCTACCGCGCTAGCGACGGAAGCCTGGCGGCCGCGCTCCCCGACTTCGCCAAAGCGGAGCCGAAGACCAAGCCCGAGAACCTCCCCAGGCCGCTCTTTGTGATCGGCGACAAGCTGCTCGTGGGAGCGGAGGAGCGGTACGTCGAGTACGATCTTCGGACTGGAAAACCGCTGGGCAAAGCGATGACGTGGATTCGCCGCGGCTGCACCACGCCGCGTGCGAGCTCGAACCTTCTCACCACCCGCGTCCGGGGCAATGCGGCCTGCATCGACCTTGCCTCGCGCGAGATCATCTCGTTCTGGAACGTGCGTGCGGCTTGCAGCAACAACCTCTTTCCGGCCGGCGGCGTGGTCAACATGCCCAGCCTGACCGGGGGTTGCACGTGCAACTACGTCCCGGTCTCGCAGGCATACGCGCCCGCCCGGATCATCGAGCGCGTTGGCCCAAGTCCCGCCGCCCAGTGACGCTGGACTACATCGAGAAGCACCAACTGAGCTGGACCGCCTGGTGTTTTCACCCGTCGGCCTCGCCCTGCCTGCTCCGGGACTGGAGCTACGCGCCCACGGCCCACTGGGGCGCCCCGGTGAAGAAGGTCCTCAAGGAGGCAGCCGCCAGGCGGGTGGCCCAGCCGGGCGAAAAGGGGCCGTAAGCGGATTCCACGGTCTTCCTAGACCCCCACGGGCTTGCCCGAGTATACGACCCGGGGGTACCTGGGCTCCTTTGACAGGCCGGGCGGATCGTCTATAATCTCTGCGGGCGATTTGGCCGGAGGGCGAGACCCGTCGGCTGGGGCGCAGGGGCGAGCCCTTCGCCGCTCCAACGCTGCTGGGGCTAGCGCCCCAGCCTACCGTGCTCTTGGGTGTGGAGCCGACCGTATGGCGAACTGCGTGATCTTCGAGGAACGGATCGAGATCCCCTACTTCCGATCCCTTGCCGAGTTCCGGGCCTGGGCCGCGTCGGAGGAGTGCCCCGAGGAAGGCCGGATCGACTACATCGCGGGCCGTATCGAGGTGGACATGTCGCCTGAAGAGTTTTTCTGTCACGGAGAATTGAAGAACGAAATCGTCTGGATGTTCAAGGACCTGGTGAAGCGCGGGACTCGCGGCCACGTCCAAAGCGACAGCACGCGGGTCTCGTGTCCCGAGGCGGACCTCTCGGTCGAGCCGGACGTGGTTTTCATCTCCGAGGAGTCGCTCGACGCCGGGCGCGTGCGCCTGGTGCCCAAGGCCACGCGCGAGCCGGACCGCTACGTCGAGGTCGAAGGCCCGCCCGACGCGATCGTCGAGATCGTCTCCGACAGCTCCGAGACCAAGGACACGCAGCGGCTCCCGGCGGCTTACTACCGTGCGGGCGTGCCGGAGTTCTGGCTGATCGACGCCCGAGGCGAAGAACTCCTCTTCCAAATCCTTCGCCGCGGCCCCTCCGGTTACGAGCCGGCGCCGCGCGATGCGGAGGGCTTCCAGCAGTCCGCGGCCTTCGCCACCTGGTTTCAGCTCATCCGCCGCCGCAACGACCGCGGGCGGTGGACGTTTGAGCTTGTCGAGAAGCGGGCAAAATAGGGCCGAGCGGCCGTCCAGGGAGAGACTACCGTTTCCCGCAACGGGAGAGAGGTGGGGCGCCTTGGGGAGGCCGGGAGGAAGGAGAGGTTTCAGGAGCCCTTTGGAGGCTGCCGCCTCTGCTATGTCCCCCATTGACACCGCTCTGTCCGGCTGTACATTGGAGGGGAAGAAGCGGCAAAGGATCGAGGACGAGGGACGCGCGTACCGCGCCACGAGCCCTCATCTTCTCGCCCTTGCACCTTGGCGCTGCTACCATTGGCCTTGTGGAAGCCGCGTTAACCACCAAGTCGCGAAAGGAAAAGCCATGGCCGAAGACGCAGACACCGAGTTCGGAACGTGTCGGCAGCTTCCCCAAGACGTGCAGCCAATTTTCCGTGACCTTTGCCAAGACGTAGCGTCCCTGCACGCCAAGTGGCGGCTTTATCTCGATCTGTATTCGGACCAGGTCGCGATCGGTCTTCTTAACCACACAGCGATGTACTCGTTTCAGCTTATCGAGGAGTCCCTCAGAGCTGATCTAACCATGTCGATAAGCCGCCTGGCTGACCCTGCTCAATCATGCGGGCGAACAAACCTCTCTCTGAGGACTCTCGTGGAGAAACTGCGCGATCTTCCGGGAATAGAAGAGCGTCGGAAGGAATTCGACGAGATCTACGCGCCGCTTAAGAAGCACCGGCACAGGCGGGTTGCCCACAATGATCTGCAAGCCGCACTGAAGCCACACGCTAACCCACTTCCAAACATTAACAAGACCCAAATCGACGACATCGTCGCTGCCGCAGGTCGACTGCTGAATCACGTCTATCGAGCTCACGTCGACGGGGAGCTATCTTTTCAGCCGCTAACCATTAGCGGTGCCAAAGCTCTGCTTCGCGCACTGAAGCAGGCCAAGAGAATGGACGACGAGGAACCAGGTAGACGTCTGCGGGGGACTGTGTGATAATCGGCTGGATTACGACCTGCGGACTGGAACCGACGACGAGGGGAACCGGCGCGGTGGCGAATTGGGCGATGCGCGCGTCACAGAGGCGGATCGCATACGCGGAGGACCCGGGCTGC
The DNA here is from genome assembly GCA_964354245.1 of uncultured Planctomycetaceae bacterium. GTDB lineage: Bacteria > Planctomycetota > Planctomycetia > Pirellulales > Thermoguttaceae > CAYGZI01. Next base: position 3,206 of record CAYGZI010000165.1, on the reverse strand, counting down.
CGAAAGGAGAAGTGACTGATGAAGTTGTGTAATACTGGCTGGCTCGTATTCTTGCCCTGGGTTGCGATATCGTTTCAGCAGGACGGTTTTCGTACCTGGAGGGATGCTTCAGGCCGATTCTCAACCGACGCGAGGTTGGAACGACTTGACCCGGACGGGAGGGTCGTTTGCCTCACGACAAAAGACGGACGGGCGATGCGTGTCCCTCTTGAGAGACTCAGCAAGTCGGATCAACAGTATGCACTGAAAACCAATGCGGCGAGAATGGACGCGCCGAGCATCTCGGCGGGAGGAATATCCGTATCTGCCGTTCCGACGAAGGAGTTTGCCGCGAACAAGATTGCCCTCCCCGAGTCGACCGGTGTGTGGTTACTCAAGGTTCCCACGGGATGCCCTGCTTGGACAGCAGGACTTCGTCGCATGGACATTGTCTACGCCATTGACGCGACGCCCATCCGGAGCGCAGATGATTTCAGGTGGGCCGTGATCGCCATGCACGTCGGCAAACCATGTGTGTTTCACGTAGAGCGGTTTTCGAGTGAAATCGGCAGGAAGCCGACTTGGGAGAAGCTTACCTTCACTGTCGTGCCTTTGCCGCGGCGCGAAGTTGCGGAGACAGTGCAGAACAGCTCAGCTTCGGACTTGGATCTCGCAAGGACGCAATGGGAGGATTGGGAAAAATCGCAATCGCAGGTGGAACAGCTAAGCCGTGCGTTCGAAATGAAGGGCGACCGTTTGGGCATGACACTGGCCATGTTCAAGGGCAAACACCGTCGCGTAGTCCCGGGCGACCCTCGGCCGGCTCCATTCTGCTCCGACGCCGACCCAGACCGGGACAATCCTTCTCTTCTGTACCGTCGCGAACTATCCCGCGCGGGGATCGTCCACGTTCGGACAACGCTTCCGGTTGAAGAGCAGCCTCGATTTCACGACGGCGAATACCTCAAGCCAGAATTCCCGACCATTGCTGGCGTTCGAACCGAACTGTACGTTTATCACTTTGTCGACGGCAGACTGTACAGGATGACCATTTTCTTTCCCCATACGGGTTTCGACAACGTTTTGGACGCGTTGAAGGCCAAGTTTGGACAGCCGAAAGGCAAGGAGATTCGGAAGTACGAGAACGCTTTTGGCGTTAAACTCGAGGGAGACGTTCTTCTCTGGCACAACTCCGTCTCGGAAATGGTTCTTTTCGAGCGCGCGGGCACAACCGATCGGTCTCTGCTGATCCTCACTCAGAAGGAACTGGAGAGAACCGCTTACGACCACATCAAGAGCAAGATAAAGCCGCGGACGGATGACCTGTGACCCCTGGCGCGGTGTGCGGCGGAACCGTGCGGCAAAACTCTTGCAGCTTCCTTGTTCCGAAGCGTTGTCTCGCGGCGTACGCGCGCGAAACTGCGCTTTACCCGCATGGCGGGAATACCGAGTAGCCTAGTGACAAGCTCGCGCAGAGATCGAGCCCTCGGATCCGGACCCAATCCCAGCCGCGGCGCGAGCTCCTTGGCAACCGCCCGCATGCCAGAAGGGTCTGTCTCGCGCGTCACCCGCCGCGTGATCCCGCGCCGCCGATGGCCCGACCGAAGAACTCCGCTGCGGAGGCCTGTGTTGACTGACGGGGCGGGAGAACCGCGCGGATAACTCACCGCGCCACCGCCTCGTCGTCCTTTATTGCCGTTTCGCCCTCCGCTTTCCAACCGATGTTGCCGCGACGCCTCCCGTAGGGTAGGATACTGGTATGGAATCAATCGCCCGTGATGTGAAGAGCCTTGAGTCGGACGAGCGCCGCCTCTATGAGTCGGTGGTTGGTCATGCGCTCCATGAGAACCAGCGGATCGTCATCCGCGTGGTCAAACTCGGTGCCGAGTCCGACCAGACGACCCGTCGAGCGGCGTTGAGCCGGGCCGTGGAGATAGCGCGTCAAGGCCGCGAAGCGGCCAAGGCCCAAGGCATCACGGCCGAGGAGGCCGACGCCGCGATCGACGAAGCGATTCACGAGGCCCGCCGCTTGAAACGCTCGAAACACTGATGCGTGCCGACGTAATCTGCACACTCGACGGCCACTTCTATCAGGCCGAGGTCCGCGAGTACTGCCGCGAACGGATGATCGAAATCATGAGCGATGCCGATCTCCTCGCGCGGCTGCGAAGGATGGAGGAAGAAGAGCCTTTCGCAGACTTGTCGCCGTGAACTCCACGACCGGAAGCGAGGCATTGGCTATGTTGGCCGAGGTCTGCGACCTCTCGCCAGACGCAGGGCCGGCTTCGCCGGCCTTTCCCGCCGTTGACTGACGGGCCGGCAGAGCCGGCCCTACGACCGTTGACTGACCGGCCGGCAGAGCCGGCCCTACGACTCGCCGGCGCAGGCGTTTGATTTGACGAACGCCGGAGCCTTCGCTATGTTGCTGGCAGCTAGCGAATCGAGAACGCCCTCTCTTTGCGGAGGCACGCCGTGGGGTCCCACTGTTGGTTGCTTCGACTGGTTGCCTGGACTTGTCTGATCGTCGCGCTCATCGGCACGCACAAGATGGCCGCGGCCGCGGAAACGGTTAGGATCGGCAGCGTCGAGATCCCGGCCGATTGCCCGCTGGCCCGGAATGAGCATCCGCGGCTGCTGCTCTGCAAAGCCGATCTGGCGGGAATTCGCCAGCGCATCGAAAAGCCGGGCCTCCGCGAGGTTTACCAGCAGCTCAAGAAGACGGTCGATGACGGCCTGGCCCGGGGCAGTACACGGGTGCTTGCGGCCCAGGTGCCGCTGGGGATCCTTTATCAGATCACCGGGCGCAAGGAGTACGGCGAGGCGTGCCGGGCCGCGGTACACAAGAGTTCCTTCGGAGTGTACGCGGCCGAGGGGGCGTATGGATACGACCTGTGCTACGATCTGCTCACGCCGGAGGAGCGTCGGGCCTGCGAGAAGAAGATGCTCGCCTTCGTCAAGCAGCCGTACCGCGAGTCGGCGCGGTTCATCCAGTGCGTCGCCCTCTACGGCAGCGGCCTGGAGGAGGACACGGTCGCCCATAAGCTCTCCGAGCTTCATCGCTGGTGCGTCGCCCGCAAAGTCTTTCTCAACCGCTGGGCCGAAGACCGCGGCGGCGACGACAACTCCCACGGTTACATCGGCCAACACGAGTACGTGGGCACGATGGGGGCCTATCAGGCGTGGCGGGCTGCCACGGGGGAGAACTGGTTCGAGGGGTTCCTCTGGGC
>CAYGZI010000164.1:0-10408 GCA_964354245.1 uncultured Planctomycetaceae bacterium | reverse complement strand
TCTTCGCCAAGAACTACCTGGATCTCAACTTCCTCGGCTGGGAGATGGGGCCGGCCCAGGTGCAGGCGTTCAACCCCCTCCTGATTCTCGTGCTCATCCCCGTGATGAGCGTCGTATGGCGCGTCCTCGCCCGGGCCGGGTGGGACCTCCGTCCAACGGACCGGATGCTGGTGGGATTCGTCCTGACGCTGTTCACCTCGGTGATCATGACGATTGCCGGATACGTCGCCAGTCCGACGGAGAAGATCTCGGTCCTTTGGGAGTTGGCGGCTTACTTCCTGATCACGGTCGCCGAGATATGCATCTCCGTGGAGGGTTTGAAACTCGCGTTTACCGGGGCGCCGGACGCCATGAAGAGCTTCGTGACCGGGTGCTGGCTGGGAGCGGTCTTTCTGGGGAACATGCTCAACACGCAGATTGTCCGGCTCTACGAGGATGTGCTAAGCCCCGGGCCCTATTTCGCCCTGCTGGCGGTTATGATGATCCCGGTGACGCTCGTTTTCCTGTGGGTAGCCCAGCGGTTCAACCGAGCGGACGCCGGCCAAGCCTGACGTCCAAAACCACGCAGGCCGGTCACTCCGCGACCGGCACCCGGCGGCACAACTCGGCGGCCGGCGACGCCGCCGTGGAAGCCGGTAGACCAGTAGCGCGCCCGGAGGGAGTCGAACCCCCAACCCTCCGTTCCGAAGACCGATGCTCTATGCAACCCTTGGTCACGGCCCGATCATCTTCTGGCACTCCTACCGCTGCTGTCCGGCGACGCGCACCGATGCGGTCCTTGCGTCTCCTGTCTCGTACAGGAGATGATCGATCAATTGGCCCAGACTTACCGGTTGACTATCGCCGCAGCCCTCTCGACTCCACGAATGGAACAGAAAGACTCGCCAGCGATGAAGGTATTCCCAGAACCGCCTTGCCTGAGGTGGAGCGGGAGTCCATCCCGGATCGAGCAGGCGAGGAATGTCCTGCAGATTGCCGTTACTGAGGATCATCTCTCGCCGATCTTTCAAAGCACACAGTTGCAGCGTCCGATGCTTTCTTGCAGGTCAAGGGCCGTGAACATCTTTTCGTCTTCCAGGCACAGGCCGATTTCCAGGTCGCGTCGCTCCCGCCTAATGCACTCGACTAGGTATCTGTAAACCTCCTGGCGGGTGACGCGACCGAATCGAAGCCGCCCGTCGTCGGACTTGGCCGGCCCACGATCAAGCAGCGATGATACGGCATTCTCCTTGCCAAGCTTGAGTTCCATCAGCCGCTGGGCTTGGGGGTAGGAGCAGACGGAACCGAGCGTAATCCGCGACAACGGGACCGATTCGAGCATCGCCGAAATGAAACGGTCGTATATCCCGTGCCAATTGGCAACAGGGATGATTGGCATGACGACCGCTCGCACCGGGTAGCCGGCCTGGGTACATCGCCGCATGGCGTCGATCCGGGCCATGACATCGGGCGTGTTTCTCTCGAAACCGTTGGCGACTTCTGGGGCGTTGAGCGTCCACGAAAGAATCGTTCGCCCCACGTGATCGAGGTCCAGCAGGTTCTCGACATCGGCGCTCTTCGTCAGAATAACCATGCGTGCAAACGGATGCCGGGCGAACCGCGGAATCATTGTCCGCGCGTAGCCGCTGAGCGGCTCCAGGGCCAGTCCATCCTGGAGTTTTCCCAAATAGAAGGCCGTCGGGCGAGCCAGTTGGATCGCAGTTCGATCCACTTCCGAAAGGATTTCCTCCAGGTTGAGGAATATCTTCACAGTAGGCGAGAACCAGACGCCAGGCGTGCCCGCCAAGTAGCAGTAGTGGCAACCATAGGGACAGAAGCCGTAGGGCGAGAAATGCCAGTAGTTCGGGCAGGCATTGCCCCCCTCGTCGCTGAAACGCACCGCGCTACAGTGCTCGCCCAAGACGAGCGTCTGCTTGCCGCGCTCGTGCAACCGCAATGGGTCGGTCTCGCCCAGATCGACTCGATTGTGCGGCACGCCAAATGCTTCGACGATTTCTGCGTCCGGGTAAGCCGCACAAATCCTTTCAGCCAACTGCCGGCGGGCACTTGTACGGTTGCTCCCTTTCGCCAGGATGATCCGTGACGGGCGAAAAAGCCGCGCAGGCCGCGGCATATACTCCTCAGATGACGGATTGACCAAGCACATCAAGCTGGTCCCGCTTCGTTTTGGTGCCGGCCTCTTCACTCTAAACGAAACCCCTGGAGCATCGCGCATCCCCGCTATCGTGTAAACTAACGTATACTGTAGCAGGCTGCTCTGGCTTCTTCAAGTCGGCTTCGTGGCCACCCCCAAATTGGTGTCGCCGTTCTGGTCGAGTCAACGACTTCCGCGCCTGCGGCGTCGCGGTAGTCTACCAGACCCGGCCGGCGCGGCAAGGCTCGTGGCGGGCCAAAGCACACTAAGGGACAAAGTGCAAGCGCCTTCGTTTTGCGGGCCGTTTGGCGCGGGAGTGTGCAACCGCTACAATGCGGCGAGGCCAATCCCACTCGATGTTGAGGTACCCGTCCCGTGACGACACCGGCCTCGGCTTCATCCAGTGCGGCACTGCTTCCCGAACGGGCCCGGCAGACGCTCAAGCAGGTCTTCGGCTTCGACGGCTTCCGGACGGGACAAGAAGCGGCGATCGCAAGGCTCCTGGCGGGCCGCTCGGTGCTGGCGATCTTTCCCACCGGCGGCGGCAAGAGCCTCTGCTACCAGTTGCCCGCAATCCTGCTGGACGGGCTGACGGTGGTCATTTCGCCCCTGATCGCGCTGATGAAGGACCAGCTCGATTTCCTGGTATCGCGGGGCGCGCCGGCGGGGCGGCTCGATTCCAGCCTCTCGCGCGAAGAGGCCCTCGATGTCCACGACGCACTGAACTCCGGCCGGCTCAAGCTGCTCTACGTCTCGCCGGAGCGCCTGGGGAACGAGCGGTTCCTGCGGTCGCTCGAGCGGCGGCGGATCGCGCTTCTGGCCGTCGACGAGGCCCACTGCATCAGCGAGTGGGGGCACAATTTCCGGCCCGACTATCTCAAGATCGCCCGGCTTGCCCGGCAGCTTAAGGTGGAGCGGGTCCTGGCCCTCACCGCGACGGCGACGCCCCAGGTGGCCCGGGACATCGCCGAGGGGTTCGGCATCGCCGAGGGCGACGTCGTACACACCGGCTTTTACCGGCCGAACCTCAAGCTCTACGTGACGCCGTGCGAACCGGCCGCGAGAAACGGCCTGCTGTTGGCGCGCCTGCGGCAGCGCCCGCCGGGACCCGCCGTCGTCTACGTCACGCTCCAGCGCACCGCCGAGGAGGTCGCCGGGCTGCTGGCCGCGCACGGCTTCGACGCCCGCGCCTACCACGCCGGCATGGAGACCGACGATCGCAACGCGGTCCAGGACGCCTTCATGGCGTCCGACCGCATGATCGTCGTGGCCACGATCGCGTTCGGCATGGGGATCGACAAGGCGGACATCCGCTGCGTCTACCACTACAACCTGCCCAAGGCCCTGGAGAATTACGTCCAGGAGATCGGCCGTGCCGGGCGGGACGGCAAGCCGGCGGTCTGCGAGCTGTTGGCCTGTGCCGGCGACGTAGTGACCCTGGAAAACTTCTCTTACGGCGATACGCCAACGCCGGAGGCGGTGGCGGGGCTGATCGGCGACGTGCTCGGCCGCGGCGAGCAGTTCGACGTATCGGAGTACGAACTCTCGACCGCCTACGACGTCCGCCCGTTGGTGGTCAAAACGCTGCTTACTTATCTGGAGCTGGAAAACGTCCTCCAATCGACCGGCCCATTCTACTCCGAGTACAAGTTCCAGCCGCAGAAGACGTCCGCGGAGATCCTCGGGCGGTTCAACGCCCAACGGGCCGAGTTCCTGCGGAGCGTGTTCCGCCACGCCGTGAAAGGTCGCACGTGGTTCTCTGTGGATTTGGAGAAGGTCAGCCGCGCGACCGGCCAACCTCGCGCGCGGATCGTCGCCGCGATGGGATACCTCGAAGAGACGGGCGACCTGATCGTCGAGGCGGCCGGCGTCCGGCAGGGCTACCGCGTGCGGAACCGGCCGGGCAACCTGCCGGACTTGTGCGAGCAGCTCAGCCGGCGATTCCAGCAGCGCGAACAACAGGACGTCGCCCGCGTCCGCCGCGTGCTCGCCTACGCCGAGGCGGAGGAGTGCTGGACGCGCCACCTGCTGGCCTATTTCGGCGAGAATCGGGGCGATTGCGGCCACTGCGGCCGCTGCGAGGGCCAGCCGCACCGGTCGCTCCCGCCTGCGCATTACGCGCCGCCTGCGCACGGCGAGCGTGCCCGGCTGCGCTGCCTGTTGGCGGAGAAACACGAGTCGCTGGCGTCGCCGCGGCAGGTCGCCCGGTTCTTGTGCGGCCTCTCCTCGCCGGCGACGACCCGCGCCAAGCTGCGCGTCCATCCGATGTTCGGCGTCTTCGCCTCCACGCCGTTTCACGAGGTATTGGCGGTGGCGGAAGCCGAGGGGAAAAGATGACGGGAGGCGTAGGTTATGCTTCAGCATAACGCGCCTTTCGGTCAATCGTTCATACGAGGTGAGCCTTTCAATCAGTGGTCCACACAACTGGAAGGAGGACTGTTATGCTGCAGCATAACCTACGGTTAACAGACCAACAGGAGACCACGGGCGTCTCCCGGAGGACCTTCATCAAGGGCCTCGGACTGATCGGGGGCGGCAGCGTCTTGCTCTCGCCCGGCGTCGCCGCGCGGGCAGGCGCCGCGCAAGGTGCGACGTCCGCTGCGGGGCTTTCGCCCGAGCAGCTCACGGCCATGTATGCCGACATGCTCAAGATCCGCCTGTGGGAATCCAAGGTCAAGGATTTGATTATCAAGGGCGGTTTCCGCGGCGTGGCCCACCTCTACGTGGGCCAGGAGGCGATTGCCGTGGGCGTCTGCCGCGCCCTGCGGCCCGACGACTACATCGCCAGCAACCACCGCGGCCACGGCCACCTCATCGCCAAGGGCGGCGACATGCGCCTGATGCTGGCCGAGATCACCCACAAGGCCACCGGCTACTGCAAGGGCTACGGAGGGTCGCTCCACATTACCGACGTGAGCCTGGGAATCCTCGGCATGAACGGCGTGGTCGGGGCGGCGCACCTGTTCGGCGCGGGGGCGGCCTACGGCATCCGCGTGAAAGGGACCGACCAGGTCGCAGTCAGCTTCGGCGGCGACGGCTCGCTCCAGAACAGCTTCTTCACCAGCGGCGCCAACGCCGCGGCGGCATGGAAGCTCCCTTGGATCGCGATCATCGAGAACAACGGCTACCAGATCTGGGTCCGGGCCAAAGACGTCTATGCCATGACCGATCTGGCCCACCGCGCCGACGGCTTCGGCATCGAGGGGCGGATCGTCGACGGCAACGACGTGCTGGCCGTCTACAACGCCGCCAAGTACGCCGTAGAAAAGGCCCGCAAGGGCGGCGGCCCGACCGTGATCGAGTGCAAGACCTACCGCTGGTACGACCACTACGGGGCCGGCGGGTCGAGGATCGGGGTGGACGGGGCCTTCGGACTCGGCTACCGCTCCGACCAGGAGCTGAGAGACTGGATGGCCAAGGAACCGATCCGCCGCTTCCGCGACTTCCTCGTGGCCGAGAAGGTCCTTACCACAGACCGGGCCGACGCCATTCGCGACGAGGTGGCCAAGGCCGTCGAGGACGCCGTGGCGTTCGCAGCCGCCCAGCCGGTCCCCAAGCCGGAGGACGGGCTGCGGAACGTCTTCGCCCAGGGTTCCGTTCCTCTCCACACAACCTGAAGAAAGGGGCCAATCCCATGCCGAAGAACATGAGTTTCGCGATTCTCGAGGCTATCCAGAGCGAGATGCGGCGGGACAAGCTCCTGACGCTGTTGTACGAATATCAGAGCCCCTCGGCGGGCTGGAGCGGGCGGTCGATCAATCTCCAGGCCGAGTTCGGCCAGCCCCGCGTCCGGTTCTGCGCGATCGACGAGCAATGGATCGTCGGCGCGGCGCTGGGCATGTCGATGAGCGGTGTGCCCGCCATCGCCCACATCCCAAGCATGACCACGTTCATTCCCTTCGAGCTGATGTTCAACCACGCGGGCAAGCTGCGGCACATGACCGGCGGCCAGGCGGCGTTTCCGATGGTCCTCTGGGCCGACATGGCGGGCAGATCGCCGGCCCAGGGCGGCCAACACGCCGATGCCGGGCTGGAATCCTGCTACGCCCGCCTGACCGGGCTGAAGGTGGTCGTCCCATCGAATCCTTACGACGCCAAGGGCCTGATGATCTCCGCGATCCGCGACGTGGACCCGGTGGTGTATTGCCACTACGGGATGCAGGCGTCGGGCCCCGAAGTGCCGGACGAGCCCTACACGGTGCCGATCGGCGAGCCGGCCGTGCGCAGCGAGGGGAAGGACATCACGCTTGTGGCTTACGCCCCGCAGACGGCCGAGGCCGCCAATGCGGTCGAGCTGTTGAAGAAGGACGGCATCAGCGCCGAGTTCATCGACCCCCGGACGCTCGCGCCCTTGGAGGGAGTCATGCCGACGATCATCGCATCGGTCAAGAAGACCGGGCGTCTTTTGACCTCCGACGAAGGCTCGTACACGTTTGGGAACTGCGCGGAGATCGTCGCCCGGGTGGCGGAGGCAGTGCCCGGGGCCCGGTTCAAGCGGCTTGCGTTTCCCGACGCCCCTGCGCCGGGAGCGCCGGAGATGCTCAGCTACATGCGGGTCCGTGCCGCGGACATCGTGGCCGCGGCCAAAAAGATGCTGGGCGGGTAGGGCGTAGCACAGGCTTGGAGCGTCTGTTCCGAGAAGGCGGGAACAAGATGCCTATGTCTTGGGGTTTGTCGAGAAGCCGGAGACCCATCGGTGGTTGCAGGATCACGGGGTGCCAGAATGAAAACGCACACGATGACCGAAGCCAAGAACGACATTTGCAGCATCATCCGGGAAGCGGAGAAGGGCGAGGTTCTCATCACTCGCCACGGCAAGCCTGCCGCAGTCGTGATCGGTTTCCGCGACGAGGACGAATGGTTCGACTACAAACTTGAGCACGACGAGCGATTTCTCCGGAGAATCGCCAGGGCGAGACGGGAGATCCGGGACGGGCAGTTCGTCACACTCGACGAGCTTAACGATTGAGCTGAGACGGAGGTCGTAGGGATGGATGCGGAACAAAGACTCTTTCTCGCCGACGAGTGCCTTTGGATGACGCTGCTCGCGACGCTTCAGCGTGCGCGCGCCTATCAAGATCGCGCGCCGGACGACCTCCGGGCAGGCTTTCGCGAAGATCTGTGGCGTGAACTGAAACAAGTCGTCGAGGAGTATAGGGACGAGGTGTCTGAGGAGACACACGTCCGCAACATATGCGAGTTGTCGGATCGCATCTCTCGTAGTCACGGCACGATTCTGCGCCCCGACCGGCACGGCGGTGGCCGATTCCGCATTGGGCTTGCTCAGAAGGCGCTCAACCTCTGGCTCAAATACATGTGGTGCTTGGGAGAGATTCCAACGCCCCCACATTGTCCGTTTGACTCCAACATCATTGATGCCCTCCCCGGCTGCGGCCACATCAAGTGGACCAAACTGGATTCGGTGGATGAATACACGCAACTAGCCCGATCCGCCGTCGACTAGCCGTTGCACCGATTGAAGCACACTCTGCAAGTGGTAGAATAACATAGCTACGCGCGCCGCTCCCTCGCCATCGCATCGCTGAGGTCGTCATGGTTCAGCCGCAAAGTCGCCCAAGACGGCGGGTCTACATCGAGACGACGATCGTGGGCCACCTGACTTCTCGGCTGAGCCGCGAGTTGGTCACCGCCGGACATCAACAGGTCACCCACGAATGGTGGGGTGCTCATCGACAGCGGTACGAGCTGTACGTCTCGGAGTTGGTCGTCCAGGAAGCCGCCGGTGGTGATCCAAGCGAGGCTGCGAAGAGACTGGCAGCCATCGAGGGGATTCCTCTGGCGGCGTTGACCGAGGAGTGCCGCAGTCTCGCGCGAAGGCTGTTGGCCAAGCACGCCATACCAAAGGAAGCGGCGGAGGATGCGTTGCACGTTGCGGTGTCAACTGTTCACGGCATGCAATACCTGCTCACGTGGAACTGTGCTCACATCGCGAACGCGGAGCGCCGGGAGGCAATCGAAGCTGTTTGCCGGGATGCCGGCTATGAGCCGCCGGTAATCTGCACTCCAGAAGAACTCATGGGAGAAACGTGATGCAAGACCCAATCGTGGACGAGATAAGGCGCATCCGTCAGGAGCACGCGAAGAAGTTCAACTTCGATTTGGACGCCATCTTCGAGGACTTGAAGGAGAAGGAGCGGAATTCCGGTCGAAAGACGGTTATCCTCAGGCCGAGGCGTTCCAAGCCGGCTCAGCCCGGCAAGTGAGGGCCCTGTCGTGCGGCCACTTGCTCCACCTACGCGAAGTACTCCACCGCGTTGCGGAAGAGGCGGAAGCCGTCGCCGGGCTGGTGGGCGTGGCCGCGGGTCCAGCGGGGATGCTGGGTGGCGTCGATGTAGCGTTCGGGATGAGGCATGAGGCCCAGCACGCGGCCCGTCTCGTCGCAAATCCCCGCCACGTTGCCCATCGAGCCGTTCGGATTGTCGGGATAGGGGACGGGGATTGGGGATTGGGGATTAGGGATTGGAGCCGGAGATTCCGGCGTTGGCGGCTGCGAGCCCCCCCCGAATCCCGAATCCCCAATCCCTAATCCCTCGTCTGGCCCCCCGTCGAGGCGGCGGTAGCGGAGGGCCAATTGCCCTTGCCCTTCGAGCCTTGAGAGCACGTCGGCGCTCCGCGCGACGAACTTCCCTTCGGCGTGGGCCACCGGGAGGTCCAGGGCTTCGATGCCGCGCAGGAATACCGACTTCGTGCCTTCCACCCCCAGGCGGACCCAGCGGTCTTCGTACCGGCCCGAGTCGTTCCAGGCCAAGGTGGCCACCGGGCCTTCCTGGGGATCGTCGGCCAGGAGCACCCCGGACTTGATGAGCACCTGGAACCCGTTGCAGATGCCGAGGATCAGCTTGTCGGCGGCGTGGAAGCGGTGCAGGGCGTCGGCCAGGTGATGGCGGATCTGATTGGCGAGGATGCGGCCGGCCGCCACGTCATCGCCGTAGCTGAAGCCGCCGGGGATGCAGAGGATCTGCGACTGGTCCGCCAAGCCGGGCTCCTCCAAGAGCCGGTTGATGTGTACCCGCTGGGCCTTCGCTCCGGCTTGCTCGAACGCAAACGCGGTCTCCTCATCGCAGTTGGTGCCGGGGGCCCGGAGGATCAGGACTTGGGGCTGGGGCATAGCAGGGGCTGGGGACTGGGGGCTAGGGACTGGGGGCTGGGCGAAAGGATGAAGGATGAGGGATGAGGGATGAGGGATGAAGAGAAATGGAATGACCAATGACCAATGGCCAAGGATCTCGGCTTGCACTGTCTCTTGGTCATTGTGGCTTGGTCATTGGTCATTTTGGCTTCATCCTTCATCCCTCATCCTTCATCCTTCCGATTCATCCCTCACCAGTTCAGCGGTTTCTGCCACGCTTCCTTGAGCGCCGCCAGCGCGGCGCGGACCAGGACGCTCTGGCCGTCGCGGATTTCCAGCGTGGGGTTGTCCGTCACGCGGCCGATACGGGCATGAGGCATTCCGCCCAGCGCTCCCTCGAAGGCGTCAGCGTCACTGGGCGGAACCTCGCAAAGGAACCGCGTGTTCGATTCGCTGAACAGGCACATGGCCGCGTCGGTTGCGTCGGCGTCGCACGGGACGCGATCGAGGAGGAGTTCTGCCCCCAGTCCGCCGGCAAAGGCCATCTCCGCGGCGGCCACCGCCAGGCCGCCTTCGCTCAGGTCGTGACATGCCCGGACCAGTCCGGCGTCGATCGCGCGGTGCAGGGCTGCGAAGGTCCGCTTCGCGATGTCCAAATCGACCCGGGGCACCTGGCCGCCCGTGAGGCCATGGACGAGGGCAAAGTGCGAGCCGCCCAGCTCGTTCTTGGTCAATCCGACGATATGCAAGAGGTTTCCCGGCTCCTTCAGGTCCATGGTCACACAACGGCCCACGTCGTCCACCTGGCCCAAGGCACTGATCAATAGCGTCGGCGGGATGGAGATCGGCTCCTGCCCCGCGGGGCGGAATTCGTTGTTAAGGCTGTCTTTGCCGCTGATGAACGGGATGCCCAGGGCCACGGCCACATCGTGGCAGGCAATCGCCGCCCGGACCAGCGAGCCCAAGGTCTCCGGCCGATCCGTGTTTCCCCAGCAGAAATTGTCCAGGATGGCGATCCGCGCCGGATCGGCCCCCACGGCCACGCAGTTGCGGACCGCCTCGTCGATGCCGCTGGCCGCCATCCAATAGGTGTCCAGCTCGCCGTAGCAGGGGTTCATTCCGCAAGCGACCACCAGCCCGCGGCGAGATGACAGGACCGGGCGCAAGACCGCGGCATCGCTGGG
>CAYGZI010000163.1:0-10469 GCA_964354245.1 uncultured Planctomycetaceae bacterium | reverse complement strand
CGCCACCCGCCACACATCACCCGCCACCCGTCAGCTTGACCGACTTCGCGACCGATCCGACTGAAGCGCACCACACGCGGAGCGTCAACACCGCCTCTTTGCCGGGCTCGGTGCGCACCAGCCACCTCGGCTCTGCCTTGCCGCCACTGCCGGCCAGCGCGGGGAGCTGCACGCGGGGATTCCCAGTGACGAGGCTCGCGCCGGGCGGCAGCTCGATCGCGGCTTGCAGCCGGAGCGGCTCATTGGTGATGCGGCCCATTTCCGAGACGCTCGGCAAGTACCCCCGGTTGACCACCAGGGCCGTCACCCGCCAGACGCCTTCTCCCAGCGGCTCGGTCTTCACGTCTTCAATCGCAAGGTCCGGCAGCAGCTCGACCAGGCGGCGCATAAAGCGCCAATGCCGCTCGGCCAGCGGCTCCAGCTCCTCGGCCGGCGGGTTGAGGCGCACCAGCGGCTTGAAGCCGCCCACCTCGACCTTGCGCCCGGGGAAGTCGGGGTGCTGGATCGGCTTCCAATCCACGAACCCGTCGAACTTCTTCTCGGCAAACCATCGCAAGGCACTCAGGTCCTCGGCGGCCTGCCGAGGGTCGGCCTTCTGTTCCTCCGCCCTCTTTTCTGCGTCCGCGACCGGCGGCTTGCGCCCCCGTCCCATCCGGCCCTTCGACTCCGGCTTGCCCGACGGCAATTTCACGCCGGGCTTGGCGCTCTCAGGCCCATAGTTGCCGATGTTCCCCGCAACCTCGACCGAATCGGGCTTTGCAGACCCGTAGGCTGGGGCGTTAGCCCCAGCTTCGGCAAGTTCTCCGGCGCCGCTGGGGCTAACGCCCCAGCCTACGGATTGCCCGGGTTTTGCAGCCGGCTTGGGCTCGGACTTCGCGTCCGGCGGGCCGACCTGGGGAATCCACCAGCCGCGGCACGCAAACGACCACCGCCCGTAATGGAAATACGCCCATTCGCTGAACGACCCCTGGCCTGCCGGCGATTCCGGGGCGTCCTTGCCGCCGTGGATGGCGCGATACTGCTCGGCCATGTAGTCGAAGTATCGCGCATCGGCCCCCAGCAGGCTCGTCTTGATCCGCTGCGACTCGGCCGCGGGATTCGGCTTCCACGGGTGCATCAGGTTGTCTTCCGGCGTGAAGGAAAGCACGACGGCGATGTTCTGATGGTTGAAGCAGAAATCGGCCACCGCCCGGGTCTCGACCTCGGACACCTGGTGCGGCCCGGCCCCGCGCTGGAAATACGGATAGCGGAAGGGGAAGTTGCGGTTGAACTCCGTGCCACCGGGCGGGTCTTCGTTCTGCTCGCCGTCCTTGTCGTTGTCGATGCCCTCGCCGTAGACGAGCCACCGCCCGCGCTCGTTCTTCTGCCGGTCGGCCGGGACGAGCGCGCGGGGGTCTTTCGGATGGGAGATGTAAGTGCCCGCCGGGTCTTCGACCCGCATCGCGGCGATCAACCCGTCGCCGTTGAGGTCGTCGGGCCCGTCTTCATCGACCAGGCCGTCGTGGTCGTCGTCGGTCTTGCGGTCGTTGGCGGCGCGCTCCCAGTACGCCGGGCGGAAGAACGCCTCGCACGCATCGGGCGACGCTCGCGGGATGAAGTAGAACGTGACCCGATCGAGCATTGCGGCGACCGCTTTGTCGCTGGCGGCCTGATCGACCAGGCGCCGCGCGAGCCGCACGGCCAGCTCGCTCCCCATCAAGTGCGGCGGATGAACGCCGCCGACCACGAGGATTGCGGGCTTCTCATCGCGCTTGCCCACGCCGATTTCCAGGAGATACACCTCGCGGCCGCCCAGGGTCCGGCCCAGGGACCGCAGTGAGGCGAACTTGGAGCCCGCAATCGACTCAAGCTGCTTGCGATACGTCTCGTAGTCGGCGTAGCCTTTGAGGATCGGCTCGGCCGGCCGCGCGCCGGAGACCAGGACAAAAAGGATTGCGGCACAAAGCGCCGCACCGAGCCACCGGGAGCCACAGAGGAATCTCATGGGAGTGATCTTCGGAAAAAAACGAGGCTGCACCGCCTCCACGATAATCGAAACCGGCTTGGGTGCAAGTCATCCCGGGGAGATCCGTGCCCGATGGCCTTCTGCAACATCGCCCGGAGGGGCAAGGAGGCACGGTCCCAACCGCCCACCCGCAAGCGGCATACGATGAAACCCGGCTGAAATGGGGTCAGGCCGGCTGAAATGGGGTCGGCTGAAATGGGGTCAGGCCGTGATTAGTGATTAGGCTGTCTTGCGGTGACTCGCTGATTTGCGATTGGCCGTAGGCGAAGGAAAATCCTAATCACTAATCGCGGCCTGACCCCAATGCCAGACCCCAATGCCACCCGATCTGCCGCTTCGCCGGGCCGCCCCAGCTCGATTGCACCCGGGTCTGACGCCCTGTACAATCGGAATCCGACCGTGGTTTCGTTTTCCGCTTGCAGGGAGTCACAACGATGCGTCGAGACTTGACGTGCAGAGTCTGGGGAGCGGTTCTGGTCCTGTTTTGCCTTGCGGCCGTCGCCGCGGCCGACGTGAAGCTGCCGGGCGTGTTCGGCGACCACATGGTTCTCCAGCGCGACGTGCCCGTGCCGGTTTGGGGCTGGGCCGATCCGTCGGAGACCGTGACCGTCACTCTGGGCGGCCAGTCGAAGACCGCCACCGCCGACGGCGCGGGGAAATGGTCGGTCAAGCTCGACGCCATGAAGGCCGGCGGGCCCCACGAGCTCAAGGCGCAGGGAAAGACCGGCGCGGTCCAGCTCAGCAACGTGCTCGTGGGTGAGGTGTGGCTCTGCTCCGGCCAGTCGAACATGGAGATGACCGTCGGCGGCGTGATGAACAAGGACGCCGAAATCGCCTCGGCCGGCTACCCCAAGATCCGCATGCTCACCGTGGCCAAGAAGACCGCCATGGAGCCGCAGGACAACTCCGGCGGCCAGTGGCGCGTGTGCAGCCCCGAGACCGTGGCCAACTTCTCCGCCGCGGCCTACTTCTTCGGCCGCGAGCTGCACAAGCAGCTCGACGTGCCGGTCGGGCTGATCAACTCCTCGTGGGGCGGCACGCCTATCGAGGCATGGACCAGCGCTGCGGCCCATGAGGCCGTGCCCGAGCTGCAATCGCGGATCGAGGATCTGAAGCGGCGGGCCGCGTCCTATGACGCCCCAAAGGCCCGCTCGCGGTACGAAGAGCAGCTCGCCGCGTGGAAGAAGGCCGCCGCCCAGGCAAAGGCCGAAGGAAAGCCGGCCCCCGGCAAACCGCAGCCGCCGCAAGCGCCCGGCCAATCGCCCAACAACCCGGCCACGCTCTATAACGGGATGATCGCCCCGCTGGCCCCTTACGCGATCCGCGGGGCCATCTGGTACCAGGGCGAATCCAACGCCGGCCAGGCCGCCCTCTACGGCCTGCAGCTCAAGGTGATGATCCGCGATTGGCGCAAGCTCTGGAACGAGGGCGATTTCGCCTTCCTCTTCGTGCAGTTGCCCAACTTCATGGCGCCGCAAAAGGAGCCGGTCGAAAACGGCGGCTGGCCGGCCATCCGCGAGCAGATGCTCCACACGCTCGCCCTGCCGGAGACGGGAATGGCCGTCACCATCGACGTCGGCCAGTCCAACGACATTCATCCCAAGAACAAGCAGGACGTGGGCAAGCGCCTGGCACAGTGGGCCTTGGCAAAGACCTACGGCAAGGACGTGGCGGCCTGCGGCCCGCTCTACAAGTCGATGCGCAAGGACGGCGACAAAATCGTGCTGCAATTCGCCTATGCCGACGGCGGACTGGCGGCCCGAGGCGGCGAGAAAGTCAAGGGCTTCGCCGTCGCCGGCGAAGACAAGAAGTTCGTCTGGGCCGACGCCCGGATCGAAGGCGACACGGTGATCGTGTCCAGCCCCCAGGTCGGCTCTCCGGCGGCGGTCCGCTATGCCTGGGCGAACAATCCGGAGTGCAACCTGGTCAACAAGGCCGGGCTGCCCGCTTCCCCCTTCCGCACCGACGATTGGTAGGAGTCCGGCGATGAGAGGCTTCGTCTGCGTGCTGGGGGCCGCCGTGCTCGTCGCCGTCGCCGCCGGGCAGCCGGCGCAAGGCGACGACCTGTCGGACCGCATTGTCGAGCTGACTCGGCAGGTGGCCCCCAAGGTCACTGAGTGGCGTCGGGATTTCCATGCCCATCCCGAGCTGGGCAACCGCGAAGCCCGAACGTCGCGCACCGTCGCGGACCACCTCCGGGCCATCGGCGTGGACGACCTCAAGACCGGCGTGGCCCGCCACGGCGTGGTCGCGCTCATCCGGGGCCGAAAGCCCGGGCCGACGGTAGCGCTGCGGGCCGACATGGACGCCCTGCCTATCCGCGAGGCGACCGGATTGCCGTTTGCCTCCCAGAACGAGGGCGTCATGCACGCGTGCGGCCACGACGCGCACACGGCCATCCTCCTCGGCGCGGCCCAAGTGCTTGCCCAAATGCGGGACGAGCTTCCGGGAACAGTCAAGCTGATCTTCCAGCCCGCCGAAGAAGCGAGTCCGTCCGGTGAAGATGGCGGGGCCAGCCTGATGGTCCGGGAAGGCGTGCTCCGCAGTCCGGACGTGTCGGCGATCTTCGCACTTCACGTCAATTCGGAACTCCCCACGGGCAGGATCGGCTACCGCTACGGGGCGATCATGGCCGGAGTGGACCATTTCCGCGTTACGGTGAAAGGCAAGCAGTCGCACGCCGCCATGCCGTGGCAAGGCGTGGACCCGATCGTCGCGTCGGCACACGTCATCACGGCCCTCCAGACCATCGTCAGCCGCCGCGTGGACGCCCGGCAGCCCGTGGTCGTTTCCGTGGGCATGATCCGGGCCGGAACGGCGTGGAACATCATCCCCGGCGAGGCGACCTTCGAGGGCACCGTGCGGACCCACGATCCCGAGGTCCGCAAGAAGGTGGCCGAGGAGTTCCGCCGCATCGTCCAACAGACCGCCATCGCCCACGGAGCCACGGCCGAGATCGCCTACCACGACTACGGGCCGCCCGTATGGAACGACCCGGCCTTGGGCAAGCGCATGAGGCCGGCGCTTGTGCAAGCCGTGGGGGAAGCTAACGCCGTCGAGGTCGAGCCGGTCATGGGCGGCGAGGACTTCAGCCACTATGCGCAGAAGGTCCCCGGGTTCTACGTTTTCCTTGGCGTCCAAAACCCGGCCGTCGGCGCGATCCACGGCGTCCACACGCCGCATTTCATGTTGGACGAGGCAGCCTTGCCGGTCGGGGTGCGGACGCTCGCCCTGATGGCGATCGACTACCTCAAGACCGAATCGCAGAAGGCCCCCAGGTAAGGGCCTGCCGGAAAACGCCTCGGGGACTGTCCCGAGTTTCGCGCAGCGAAACTGGGACTGTCCCCTTGGGTCGAGGAGGACAAGGAAATGGCAAGTCTCCACCGTCCCACCAGCCCGGCCGGCGCGCAAGCCGGCACGACCTCAAGGCGCGCCCTGCTGGGCGGCGCAGCGGCCGCCGCCCTATGGACCATCGTCCCGAGGCACACGGTCGGAGGGCCGGGCCAGGTCCCGCCGAGCGCCAAGATCGCGCTGGCCGGCATCGGCACCGGCGGACAGGGCATTCAGAATCTCGTCATCTTTCAGCAGTTGCCCGAGGTCCAGGTCGTCGCGGTCTGCGACGTCAACCGCCAAAGCGGCGGCTACCTGTCGTGGAACTGGACCGAAGGCAAGGAGCAGCGGCTGGCGGGCCGCGAGCCCGCCCGTCGCACCGTCGAGGAGTATTATGCCCAACAGAAGCAATCGGGCACCTACCGCGGCTGCCGGGCCTACGGCGATTTCCGCGAGCTTCTGGCCCAGGAGGACGTCGACGCGGTGATGATCGCCACGCCGGATCACACCCACGCGGTCGTGACCCTGGCGGCCCTGAATCGCGGCAAGCACGTCTACTGCG
The DNA here is from genome assembly GCA_964354245.1 of uncultured Planctomycetaceae bacterium. Taxonomy (GTDB): domain Bacteria; phylum Planctomycetota; class Planctomycetia; order Pirellulales; family Thermoguttaceae; genus CAYGZI01. The sequence continues at coordinate 4,572 of CAYGZI010000163.1, read as the reverse complement.
AAAAGCCGCTTACCTACTCGGTCTACGAGGCCCGCCAGGTGACCAAGGCGGCACGCCGCGCCCGGGTCGCCACGCAGTTGGGCAACCAAGGGCAAGCCACCGAGGAATCCCGGCTGGTGTGCGAGTTCATCCGCGACGGGGCCATCGGGCCGATCCGCGAGGTGCAGGTCTGGAGTCCGGCTCGATTCTGGGCCTGGCCCACGTGGGAGGGCCGCCCGCCCGAGACCCCTCCGGTCCCCGACGGACTCGACTGGGACCTGTGGCTCGGGCCCGCGCCCCAGCGCCCCTATCATCCTGCGTACTGCCCGTGGACTTGGCGCAACTGGTGGGACTTCGGCACCGGGCTTTTGGGCGACCTGGGTTGCCACAAGCTATCGACGGTGTTCAAGGCCCTGAAGCTGGGACACCCGACGAGCGTCGAGGCGTGCTCGACCAGGCTGGGCCCGGAAATCTACCCGCTGGGAGTGATTGCCCGCTTTGAGTTTCCCGCCCGGGGCGAAATGCCGCCGGTGGTCTTGACCTGGTACGACGGCGGGCTCCGGCCGGCGCGGCCCAAGGACCTCGAGCCCGGCCGCAACATGGAGGACGTGATCTACCTCGGCGACAAGGGAACGCTCATGGGGCACCGGCTGATCCCCGAATCGAAGATGAAAAAGTACGGTCGCCCGCCCCGGGTGCTGCCCCGCTCGGTCGGGCACCACAAGGAGTGGATCGACGCATGTCGCGGCGGCCCGCCGGCGGGATCCAATTTCGTGGATCACGGTGGGCTGCTGACCGAGGTCTGCCTGCTGGGCAACGTGGCCCTGCGCGCCGGCAAGAAGCTCCTTTGGGACGGGCCAAATCTGAAAGTGACCAACGACGAGCCGGCGAACGGCTACCTTCACCGGCAGTACCGGCAGGGCTGGAGCCTGTGAGGCTCTCCAGTGTTGGGGCAGCAGTTGTACTGCTGCCCCGAAAGGGCGGGGTGTGGCAGTGCAACTGCCGCACCAACCTCGCAGTGTTGGGGCAGCAGTTGTACTGCTGCCCCTGAAGCGTTCTTCACGGCCCCGCCGCAACCTCGGGCCGGCCTTCGATCTCCAGCACCACCACGGAGTCGATCGGGTCGGGGGCCTTGTCGCCGACCTGGATCGACAAGGCGGTGCCGTCGGGCGCGATGCGCAGCGGCTTCTGGTCCTTGTCGGCCAACAAGTAAGCCCTGACGGCCTTGTTCTTCAAGCCCGGCGCCTTGAGGCTCCCGTCCTTGGGCCAATTGAAAACGTGCAGGTACAGCCGGGTCTTGCCGTCCGGAATCTGCTTCTGGGTCGCGCGCCCCCAGTCGAGCTTCTTAAACGGGCTGGCGCTGGTGCCGTAGATCGACTCGTTGTTCATCTTCATCCACTCGCCCATGGCCTCCAGGCGCTTGACGCTCGGCTGAGGAATCAATCCGTCGGCGGTCGGCCCGACGTTCAGCAGGAAATTGCCGCCCTTGGAGGCGATGTCCGCGAGCTTGCGGATGAGGTCTTCGGTGGACTTCCAGTGCTGGTCGTTCTTGTTGTAGCCCCAGTGGTCGTTCATGGTCATGCAGGTCTCCCAGTCCACGCCCGCCAGTCCCGTGGCCGGGATCTCCTGCTCCGGCGTGCCGAAATCGCCGGCGAAGCTGCCCTCCTTCGTCAGGCCGGCCATGCCGCGACGGCCCTTATCGACGCGGTTGTTGACGATGATGTCCGGGTCGAGGCCGCGCACGTAGCGGTAGAGGTCCAGCCCGCGCTCGTGGGTCCAGGTGTTCTCCCATTCGCCGTCGAACCACAGCACTCCGATCTTGCCGTAGTTCGCGGTCAGCTCGCGGAGCTGGTTCTTCATGTGGGCGACGTACCGGTCGAAGTCGGCCCCCTGAAGAGGCCGCTTCTCCCAGTCGCGGCGGGGCAGGTAGTCCGGGTGGTGCCAGTCCATGATCGAGTGATACCAGCAGATCCGCAGCCCCTGGCGCCGGCAGGCGTCGGCCAATTCCTTCATGATGTCCCGCCGAAAGGGCGTGGACATGATGTCGTAGTCCGTGTATTTGGAGTCAAACAGGCAGAACCCGTCGTGATGCTTGCTGGTGATCACGATGTACTTGCAGCCCGCGCCCTTGGCGATCCTGACCCACTGGTCGGCGTCGAACTTCACGGGGTTGAACTGGTCGCGGAAGCGTTCGTACTGTTGGACGGGGATCTGGGCCGTGTGCATGATCCACTCGGCGTGATCGGTCTTGCCCTTCCACTCCCCGGCGGGCACGGCATAGAGCCCCCAATGGATGAACATCCCGAACCGGGCCTCGCGCCACCATGTCATTCGCTGGTCGCGCTGGGCCTTGGTCTCGACTTCGAGAGGTGGCTCGGCCGCCGCAAGACTCCTGCCCGCCAGCAGGCCCGCCACGATCAACGTGCTGATCCTCGCCGCCACAGAAAACCTCTTCGACATTCTCTCGTCTCCTTTCCCAAGAAGCACAACCTGCCTTCCCGCATCATGCTGAAGCATAACCTGTGCGGTGCAGAGACGGTAGTACGCGGTGGGAAAAAGGTCGCACCTGGGAGCAGGTCGCCTTGCCCGGAAGCACCTGGAGCAGCGAAGAGAGGTGACGGTGTGCGCCGGCGGGAGGTCGGGCTTGGCTGCCCCGGTTTGCGCGGTTCGAGCCTCCCCCCTTCTCGCCGGGCAGTATCGCGGACTCCTAGAGGCCCATGAATTGCTCTTTGCCAACGTAGAGGGGCTTGTCCTTGTCGTCCGCCGTCGGCGCCCTCTCCACCACCTTGTAGCCTTCGGGTACCTCGATCGTGAAGAGGGCCTCGTCAAACCCCTTGTTCCACTCCAGATGCTCCCAGCGGCACCAGGCCTTGACTTCCCGCGTCCCTCGGGAAAACAGGCTCACGCGGATCTCCACGGGCAAGCGGCTGAGCACCTCGACGTAGACGAGGACCTCCGCGTCCAAGTCCTGCCCGATCGGGATTCCAGGCACCTCGAACTTCTTGAGGCGGTACACCGCGAGCTTGCGGATGTGCCCTTTGAACCGGACTGCCCGCAGCCACTCCGCGTCGTCGCGCTTGAGGTTGCGCAACAGCGCGGCCGGGCTTCGCCATGCCAGGTCCGGTCCGGGCGTTTCCCGGCCCTTCAGGTCCCAGCGATAGGCAGTCTTCGAGAGGGGGCGCAACTGGAGGGCCTTGCCCTGCTTCGCGTCCGCGATCTCGACGCGTACGTATGCGTTCTCGGCGCGGCCGTCGAGGATCTCCCGCCGGACCACGTCTCCCTGGACGCGCAGTATCCTGCCGATGAAGCCGGCATCTTTCTCAACCCCCGCAAAGACCTGACCTTCCACCGAGCTGGTCCGCTTCACGTTCTCGATCACTTCCGCAAAGGAGAAATCGAAGTGGGCGTCGATGGGGATTGATTCCTCCTCGGCGGGCTTGGGGGCGGCGACGGAGACCTTCGGCGGCTCCGGCTGGGGGGGCTTGGACGGCGGCGATTTCGCCTTCGGGAGGGTGTAGCCTTTGGGGATTTCCAGGCTGAAGAGGCTCGGGTCGAGCTTCTCATCCCAGCGGAAATCGGAGAACTCCAGGGACAAGGGGATCGGGAGGGCGGGAGGACCGGAAGAGGGCGGCAACGGGAAGGTGACGAGAAGCTTCGCGGGGAGCTGCGTCCGCGAATCGACCCAGAGCTTGATATCGAGGTTCTCCCCTTCCTTCGCCTTGAACTTCATCTCAAAAAGATCGACGTTCTTCAGCCGGTAGACTTCGACCTTGCGGCCGTCCAGCATCTCCTCCCCGATCCGCTCGGCGTCCTGCTGCTTCAGCTTGCGCAACTGCGCAAGGGGATTTGGGATTGGCACGCCCGCTTCCACCGAGGGCAACTCGACCGTCTTGGATCGCTCGTCCAAATCGATTGCCTTCCTCTGCTTCAGATCGAAGACGAAGATCCCAACGCCCGCCATCTCCATGCGTATCGCGTCCTCCCGGATGTACAGCTTCCGGACGGACTCCACCGTATTGGCCGTCTTCTGCTTGAGCACGCAGGTAACCGACTTGGCCTGATTGACCTTCTCGATCACGCCGGCGAAACTCGTGCCGCCCATGCGGCCCGGCAGTAAGAGCCAGCCGGCGACTAAAGCGGCCAGAAGGGCGGCGGCCGTAAGGCTTCCATAGCGTGCAACGCGGAACATAATGCTTCTCCTTTGACTGAGCCGGACAGCGTCCGGCGAGTTGTTCAGGGATTGTAGGGCTCGAACGGTGGCGGCCACGGCTTGGGGAGGAGGACCATCGGCCACGGGCGCGCCGCGCAGCGCTTCGGTCGCTTGTTCCAGCCGGTCGATCGGTTCGTTCTCGCCGCGATGGCTCATGGCCGAGTCTCCTTTGGAGAGTGTTCTACCGACGGCGCCGCCCCGTGGGCCGGCGCCGGGCCGTGGGCCCCGAGCCGCTCCCGCAAGCTCGATTTCGCCCGGTGCAACAGCACGCCCACGTGGTTGGCCGTGATTCCCATGTACTCGGCGATCTGGCGATAATCGAGACCTTCCACGCAGGCGAGGCAGAAGACCTCGGCCTGCCGGGCGTCTATCTCGGCCAGCGC
>CAYGZI010000162.1:0-10471 GCA_964354245.1 uncultured Planctomycetaceae bacterium | reverse complement strand
GCGGCTTGCTCGCGGGCCGGGATCGGTTACACTCGCAAGCGAATCGCTATCGACTCGCCAGAGGTTGCGGCTTGCTCGCGGGCCGGGATCGGTTACACTGGACGACGATGTTTGCGACGCCGGAATCGTGTTGCGGCTTGCTCGCGGGCCGGGATCGGTTACACTAGGGGCTGGGCTGACCCACTTCGACTATGAGTTGCGGCTTGCTCGCGGGCCGGGATCGGTTACACTACCTGCCCGCGTAACCCGCTTGGCCGCAAGGAGTTGGGGGAAAAGTACGCTCAGAAAAGCGACATCTGACATGGCGCCGCCTCGGGCGGTTTGGGTAGTTTTCCCCAAAAAACGAGCATCCGCTCAAACTGCTTGTCCGTGATGGCGAGGATCCGCACCTCACCCTTGGGGGGGAGATTGCGCTCAATCCGCCCAACGTGGACCTCGGCGTTCTCCTTGCTCGCGCAGTGCCGCCCGAAGACCGAGTACTGCAATCGGCCGAAGCCGTCGCGGATCAGGTGCTTGGCAAAGCGGACGTACTGGCGCTTGTCCTCTTTTGTCTCCGTCGGCAGGTCGAACATCGCTACGACCCACATGCAGCGGTACCCGTTGACGAACATGCTTCGGGCATCTCCAGAAGGCTGGCCTCGCCGCGAAAGCACGCCAAGAGCGACGCCACCATGCGGTGCAGATTGACCATCAGCGGGCCGGTCTTCTTGCCCATGCGGACCGGGGCCGCCAGGATTTCCAGCAAGTGCGCCTTGGCCTCTTGGGTCAGCTCCACGCAGCCCCGCCGGTACAGGTCCCGCGCCCGAAGGTCCACCAGGGGGCGGAGCGGCTCGATCAAGTCGTCGGCCAGGCAGAAGGCGTTGCCGCGGTTGCGGTGCGAGAGCCCCAGCGTCGGCAAGAGCCCTGCGGCCACGATGGCCCGGGCGAGTGCCGCGCGGACGATGGCGTAGCCGTAGTTCAAGAGCGGATTCAGGGCGTGGTCGTCGGCGTGGCGGGAAAAATGCTCTTCGGGGAGCCAGTTGTCCCAGTAGACGCGGGCCGCCTGGGCCTCGACGTTCGTGGGATCCCCGGAGCGGACGAAACGCGAGTAATCGAGCAGCTTGGACCGGGCGGGGCAATCGGGCGGGAGGTTCCGGGCCTGGGCGCGGATCTTGGTCCGCACCAACTGCTTCCAGAGCTGCTTGCGCAGCGGCTTGCGCACGCGCAACTGGTCCCAGAGTCGCCAGACGACTTCGGAGTGACCGGCCAGGGGGAGCAGGACGGCGGCGGGCAAGTGGTCGCGCCCGCAGACGACGAGGACGGCGCTGGAGCGGGCCAGTTGGGCCAGGGCCCCGTGGGTATAGGTGGTGGCGGGATGATCGACGACCAGGACGCCGATATCCTCGCAGGGGATGCTTGCTATCGTGTCGCCGTTGCGGGTGAGCAGGAGTTGCTCGAGGCGCACGGCCACGTGCGCGGGCTCGCGGGAGATCTCGATGGTGCGCTTAATCATGGGCCGACGGCTTTACCCAACGGGTCCTTTGGGGGACCGTCCGTGGGGGCCGAATGCGCATCCGGGCGTATGGCTATAGTGTAATTACCCCGCCCGGGGATGTCCAGACAGGAAAAGAGCGTTAATCGTTTTCGAGGATTACGACGTTTCCCAAAGGGTCCACACGGACTTTTTGCGGCGGTTTCCCGGGTTCGGGGCCGCAGTCCTTCAGGTCGCCGGGGGTGACATCCCAGCGGTCCTGTTCGCTTGCCTTGCGGGCATCCCAGTGCGGGGCGAAGTGAATGCGGGACGAGTTGCCGGACTTGTCGAGCTTACAGACGACGAAGTAGTCGGGTGCCCCCGTCGCTTGCTTCTGCTTGGGATCCCAGCGGCGGGCGTAGATCATCTCGCCTTCAGCCAGGGACATGACAAAGGTGCCCTGGTCGTTTTCGGAGCGGTCAACGATGGGATGTTCGGCGATCACTCGCGAACGTTCGGGCTTTAGTTCACGCATCTTGCGCTTCCACTCTGCCAGGTTCGCGCGGCTTCGCTCCGATCGCAGGTTTCTGCGAGCCTCCTTAGACAGTCCCTGCCCGAGACTCTCGGGCACTTTCCGTCGCAGCCGTCGGAATGGTCTTTCAATAGCAGACATGGCACGCAGACGCGCGGCAAGTCGAGACGTTACTGCATGGGCTGGAATGACCTTTCCAGTCCACTGGCCGTTAGCCGTCTTTCGGATTTCAACGTGGTGATTGTTCTGGCTATCGTAGATCCGGACTTCGCACTCTCGATGGCGTCGATCCTCGTCGCCCTCGACTTGTCCATCGGCAACTTTGCACTTGCGACGATAGAGAACGACCGGATCGTTGTTTGCCCAGAGCAGGACAGCGCTCTTGATAGGCACGCCGCTGGGGTGCCGGAGGGGGCCATCGCGATCGAGCACTGCTTTCAGTTCCGTACCCGTGAATCCGTCAGGTTTGAGTCCTCGCTCCTCTAAACACTTGCGCAGGACTATTCGGAGCGCTAAGTCTCGCACAAGTCCGCTCTTGCGGGGTGGCGGCTCAACCAGGCGGGGGTTGAATGTTGGGCTATCGAGGATTGAGAGCGCGCGTTGCCTGGCATCGCGCGGCTTCGTTCCGGCGTCGCGAAGCTCAGCGATGATCCTCTTGAGGGCTTGGTCACGGGTCTCCCGTGAAGGCAATCTCAGATGCGCGGGCGTCAGGTGCGATTGAGCGCTTTTGTAAACAGGCTGCCGGACGGTAGCGCGATTCTCGATGCGATGGCCGTCGTGATCGAAGACGGGGCCATAAAGCGTCTGCTTGTGGAGATAGCCCACTATCCTACGTTTGACGGGGCGGTGCGAGACGATCAGTTTCTCAAAGGCGCTGACCACGTCTTGATGAAAAGACTCGGGGGTAGTCCATGCAGGCGGAGGATCAATGGCCGCGCGCCGCGGCCAGTATCCGGTGCGATCCCGGTACTCGCGGGCTTCGCGAGCCGCTTGGGCAACCTGCTCCAGTAACTCGGGGCCGACCAAGGCGATTGCGAGAGCGTCAATCGCGTGGTGCCTATGGTCCGTCCGATCTTTCGACTCCTTTCGGGCGTTCCGTGAGGCTTGCTCGAGGCCAGGGTCAGCAGTCAGTGCTTCCGGGCTCGGAGGCTTTTCGAGACCGTGGGCCCGGTCGATGGTGCTCTCGTGCAGCCCCCAGTCGGCGCGCAGTCGGGCGGTGAACTCACCCTTAGTGGTGAAGATCATTCGTGGGCCGCCGCGTTCCGGGAGGCCCTGACCGTCGAAGAGGGCGTCGGCGATGTAGGCGGCTACTTGACGCGCGGCATACGCGGTATCCGTGAGTTGTGAACTGCGGAAGTCTTGTTCATCAGGGGTGGGCGCCTGCAGCCGTTCCCATTTCACGCGGTTTTGCCGGATCGGAGCATTCTCGATCCTCTGAAGCATGGCCCGTACGCCGTCGGGACCGAGCCAATCGGCCGGGGTGCGCATTCCCTTGCCGTGGTTGGCCTCGCGAAAACACAAGACCAGATTGTTGAAAGCCATCGTCTTTCCAGACATGCCTTCGGGCACGATATGCTCGATTTCAACCTCTCGCCCTTCGGCGGCCATTTTTTCGGCGATCGTCCGGTTGGCATTCGCGCCCTGGAGGGAGAATGGACAGACGCCGTTCTGTTCTCGGCAGAGGCGTACGCGGAGCACGGCGCGGTCCCAATTGGATTCGGCAATGCCCCAGCCGCGGAGGTTCTCCTCAATCAGCTTGCGTTCCTGTTCACGCTCACGGTTCGCCTTGAGCTGAAGATTTCGTCTCTTCGCCGTGTCCTTGACCCCCCGTGCGAATTCGATCACCACGCGGTCGGGCTTGCGGCGGAACTTGCGGAGGTAGGCCAGGATATGTCGGCGGACCTCGTGGATCGCTTTGCGGACGACGGGGTTGGAGAGCATGGGGGCCGGGGGCGGGAGGGCGAGCGGGCGGCCTTCGGTGTCGCGGACGACTTCGCCGTTCTGTTTGATTTGGTGCTTTTCGAGGCCCATGTAGTAGCGGGCGCGGGCGGTCAGACCTGGGGCGGCGGTGTCGTAGCGCTGGGCGGCGATCCGGTCGGCCTCCTTGCCGCTCTGCTTGAATCGCTCTTGCAGAACCTTTGCGTACGCCTTGCGGGCCTCCTGCTGCGTGGGCCAGCGGTTGTTTTCCTCGTGGAAGCGTTCCATGCAGGGAAGGAGGTTCAGGATCGCAAGGCGGGAGAGGTTCAGACGCTTTTCGAGCTTGGGCCGCCCGCGCCACGCGGTCACCAGCTTCTCGGCGTTCTCGGGCGAGAGGCCCCACCATTGCACGGCCCCGTCGCGGAGCCTATCCGCGTCTTTGGTCTCGTCGGGGTCGAACTTCAGGATCGCGCGATTGACTGATTCACGCTGGGCATCGCTCATGGCGCGCCAGCGTTCCTCGGTGAAGGCGCCATGGACGATCTCGCGATGGAACCAGTCAGTGTTGATTTCGCGGTCCTCGTCGGCCTCGATGTTGAGTCTGACACTCTTGTCCCGGGCATTGACACCGAGGACCTGCTTTATGTCGCTGACGCTGGCCGAGGATTTTGGCTCAAGACTACCCTTGCGCTTCTTGAACAATGGCCCCTGTAGAAGGCGGATGACCTTTTGGCGCTCCGCTGCGGTCAGCGGGCGATCCTCTAGCCCGGGCCGCTGGATCCGGATGTTGTTGACGGTTTCGACGACGCGGTAGTAGCACGCGTGGCGATCGGCGACGGGGACGCAGCGGTCGGTTGGCTCTAGGACGCAGCGGCCCAGAGTGCCCGTATCCCAGTACGTGCGGCGCTGGCCGAACAGAAAACCCTGGTGTCGCCAGGCGCCGGTCTGCGCCGGGTTGTCGAGTTGGCACAGGAGTTCGTCGGTCAGGAGGGCAGCGAGTTCAGAGTCTTGAAACGACCGCTGTGCTTCCACGATGCGGTGGAACTCCCGGCGAATCAACTCGCGGCCGGCAAAGAGGAACCGATCTTCCGCCATGCGGTACTGGCGGTTGCGAATCGGGGCCTGATAGTGCGGATCTGGGGGTTGTTCGCCTCGTTGCGCCCATCGCTTCGCTTGTCTACCACGGCGGCGACGCGTCCCGCGGGAGCAGCGGTCAGCCGGCGCACGCTCGATGGGCCCGCGCGACTGGTCCATGCGATCGGCAATGAACTGCCCAACGGTCTTCGCCCCAATCTGCTGCGTCAGGCGGTCCATTCCCGCCTTGACCACACCTTCGTCGTCATCGTCGGGGTCGGTAATGACGCCGACCGCGCCGCGGCGTTGGGCCAAGTGGAGTACCACCCGGCCGAACTCGAATGGCGAGAGCGGCTCGCTCAGTCCCTTTCGCCGAAGATGCCAGGGGTTGAGATCCAGGAGTGTCTGGAGTTCTTTCGGATCGGCCGGGAGCAGACGGCACCCGATGAGGAAACGGGTTAGTCTTCGCTTGCGGCCCGCGCGGCGGGCGATGTTCCGCCGCTGGCTCCGGGTCTGCCGGCGGGCCTGGTTCTTGGGCGCACCGCGTTTGTCCTCCTGCTCGTCCACACCGGCTGGGAAGACACTGGCGGCCAAATGCGGCTCCTGGCGGTCGGTGTCTACCCATGCACTGCCGACCGAGTTGGAGCCAATGTCGAGACCTAGGTAGACTGGCATGTGAATCGCCTCCTAGAAATCGCAACTGGTGAGCGCTTGACATGAGATTAGCGGCGCGGTATGTTCACTTCAAGTGTAACCGATCCCGGCCTGCGGTTATTCGCAACAAGGCGACCCCCCTTTGTGGGGAGTAGATTCGCAGGCACCGCCCAACGGCGACCGCCGCAGCTCGCAAAAACGACCTGCGGCTTTTTTGTTGAAACATTCGCAGGCTATTGCCCTACGGGGCAACCGGCCGCCTTGTGAGAGCAGGGCGGCTTTTTTCGTTCTTGTTGTGCGAACGACCGCCGGCCGACACAATGAATGCACGGCCGACGGGGGCAAGGTTGCGGGAAACGTGTCCAGGGTTGGCAAAGGGGGGATCATGCCGAACGTTGAGTTCAGACCGAATATCATGTGGCGGAACGACCTCTTGTGGCCCGCGTCGCTCTATGGAGCGCGGGTGCCGGCGGGGCTGCCGGAGACCTCCGTGAGGGCACCGCTCTACATCAGCGCGGCAGAGATGCAGCGGCTTTCGCCCTCGCGCACGATCCGGGTGGTGGCCGGCTTGACGACCGCCGACTTCTCCGTCCGGTTCGCGGACATCGAGCGGCAGTGGCAAAGGGTTTCCGGCAGCGGGGGCCCGCGATGGCAGTTTCAAGGCGGGATCGTGTACTGGGACCTGGCCATGTCGCTCTACGTTGCCGAGGGCTTCCGCAATTACGAGCAGATCCTGGTGACGATCATGGAGCACGAGTTGCTGCACGTGCTGGACGAGAGGGGCATTGTGACGGATTACATGGCCGGCCAGGCGCGGCAGGACGAGTACGTCAGGCGGTATCTCGTGGAGGGGGCGCCGGTGGACGACGGGATGTTCCGAAACTGGTTCCGCGGCGACGGCTTTCAGACTTGGATCAAGAACGGGATCTGGGTCCCGGAGCACAACCGCCGGGGAGAGCAGAGAGACTCGGGCCCGGAGTGGCAGCGATACCGCGAGCGGATCGACTCGCTGATGAGGAGCGGCCGGTAGCGGGCGACGCCGGGCAACAAGAGCGGCCTGCACGCGCTTCGGCCGTTCGTCGAGAAGGCGGATGAACTGCTCCGGACGGGGATCAACCTGCTGGTGGTGGACCTGTTCCCGCCTTCGCCGGAGCGACTTGCGCGAGGGCCTCGAGCGTTTCGCCGATCTCGTGCCGCAGCGCGAGCAGCTCGACCGGCTCCTGGAGATACCCGTCGAAGTAGTATTCGCCGCCGGCGCCGGTGTAGTTGCCGGCCGCCGCTTCGGCCTTCTGGAGGAGCGATTCCGCACGGGCGAGGAGCTTCGGGTTTGCAGCGCCTTTGGGGGTAGCCTTCAGTTTGGTGACTTGGTCGCGGAGCATCCACAGGTACTCGTGGTCCTCCAGCCCTTCGCGCATGAGCTCGAAGCGGATGGTGCTCATCGGCTCGCCGTAGCGGCCTTTCATGCTCGGGAACCACCAGCTATTGGCGTAGTTCCGCTTGGCGCCGTACCAGCGCTGGTCCGGGGTCATGGTCATCGCCCAGGAGCCGATCCAGAAGAAGTCGTACTTCCAGTAGCTCCAGAATTGGACTCGCGGATCGATGGCCGGATTGCGCAGGTCGAAGTAGCCGTGCATGTAGTAGTCGCCGTACCGCTTCCCCATTTTCCTGAGCTTCGCCAGCACGTCGGGAGGGCACCGGGCCGTCCACAGGTCGAACAGGTTGAGGAGTTCCGGGTCGTCGGGCACGTCGCGGCCGTTGACCACCAGGACGACGCGCGGGTCGGACTTCTTAATCAGCCGCGCGAGATCGATGGTCTTCTTCACCACGGCGTGACCCGAGGAGTAATCGGGGATCTCGTCGGCCAGGAACAGGACCGGCCCGTTGCCGTTTTCATCGATGCTGATTCCCTTGGCGCGGCAATGCTCGGCGATGGTGCGGACGTAGCGGAGGAACTTCTCCTTGAACTCCGCGGTGAAGTCGTCGCTGAGGTCATAGATCGACGGGCGGTACTTCTTCGCGTCCTTCTTGGGGAGCACGGGGTCCCAGTACCTCATGTACCAGTACTCCTCTTCATTCTTGCCGCCGAACGTGTACTGGTTGATGAAGCCGACGTAGGGCACGAGCTCCGGATCGTAGGCAAACCGCGGCCAGTGCAGCTCGCGGTAGCAGAACTGGCGGGCCTTGTCGAAGGCGGCGAAGTCGATGCCGGCGAAATCCCAGCGGCCGTCGGCCTTCTGCTTCCACTGGACGCGCATGGCGCCGGCGTAATTCGGACGCGGGCCGAAGTGCGTTTCGTAGAGGCGGTGATCGGCGAAGAACCTCATGCGGCTGTCGTAGTGGGCGACCTCCTCGTCGGACCCGGTGGTCTTTTGGACCTTGGCCTTGGCGTCGGCCTCGTTGCACAGATCGACTTCGCCGTCGTAGTAGTACACGTAGTCCGTAGCGAAGGCGCAGATGTGGGGCGTCGGCGAGAGGGCGAAGTCCCAGACTTTGAGCCGCAGCCGCGCGTCGCCGAGCTTCTCCCCCTTGGACGTCAGGGCGAGCGTGCCGCGGTACGTGCCGGCAGGCGTGGCGGGCGGCACCTTGACGGTGACCCAGAAGACGCTGTTTCGTCCTTTCGTGCAGGTGATGCTCTCTTTCTGGAGCAGGAGGTCCGGGATTTCCTCGTTGTAAGACGACCTGAGACTGCCGATCGGGTTGCACCTGAGGTTCTCAACCGCGAGGCGGTCGCCCTTTTCGCTAGTGAGCGGCGCAAGGACCAGCTTCACGTCCGCCAGGTCCTTCTGCGGGGTAATGACGATCTGGAGCGGCTCGGACTCGCCCTTGGCGGCTTCGATGGCGACCTCTTCGCTCTGGTGCGTTGCTGGAGCAACCGCCTCGTCCGGAAAGACCTTGCGCGTGGCGTGGTCCACCCAAAGGACCCACTCCGGCGTTCTCTTCAGCACGACGGCCGAGGAGGCGTTGGAAAGGTCCGGCTTGGCGCCCTCCTTTGGCTTGAGATAAGAGGCAAGCGCCTTTTCGTAATCGCCCTGGAAGGGGACGACCACGAAGGTACATTTCTCCTTCGTGCCCACGGTGAACTTGGGCGTGTCGCGCCGGCTGATGCCACCCGCGCACTCATCCTTGACGTGGGCGAAGACGATGCCTTCGCCGGTCTCGCGGTTGAAGTAGCACTCGGCCCGCCCGTACGGCGAACCCGTGGGAAGCGTGGGCGATTTTGCGTCTTCGACGATGGTGCGTCCCGCTTTCTCGCCGCTTGCGCCGACGAGATCGAGGTGCGTTGCTTTCTTGTTGAACTTGGGCGTCAGCGGCGCGTATGGGAGGGAGAACCCGAAGGTGTCGGCCTTTTTGCACTCCAGCTCGTAGACGAATTTCACCGCGGGACCCGTTGCGGGAACGGTGATGCGGCGCGTGAGGCGGAAGTGGGGGGTGTCGCCGCGGAACTCGACGGTCGCGGCGCCGTCCTTCTTCTCCACCCTGTAACGGCCGTTGGAGATCGATTTGCCCGGGAAGCCCTCGTTCACGGAGCGGATCGCGCCGCCCTCGATGTACTGATAGTACAGACAGAAGTTGTTGACGATCAGGTTCTGGCCGCTGCCCCGCTTGAGCGCCAGCTCGCTGGGCACATAGTTGGTCGTGGCGTCGAAGGCCAGCTTGACCACGTCGTTTTCCAGGGTCACGCGAGTGGGCGTCTCCGTGACCGTCACCTCAGCCTCCCCGGGCGGCTTTGCTCCGCCGCCCGGCGTGCAGGCCAGCCGGCTGGAACACCGTTGCACCGGATCGGGGCTGGCGGGAAGGTGTGCCTCGGGGTTGTCCAACTTCGCCAGTTCCAGGTCCCGGGAAGCGGCCGCGCCGGCCGGTCTTGTGCCGGGACGGGGCGCCGCGGACGCCGCCGCCGATGGCCTCGCCCCCGCGGGATCGGGCCGTTTTTCCCGGCCCTTGGGCAGATCCCGCGTCTTCTCCGGAACCGCGCCTTCTGCGGCCGGCGGGATGGCGGGGATGAACCGCGCCGCGGGATCGGGGGCTGCCGCCGTGCGCTCGGGCGACGCGACGGGACCCGCGTATGCCGTCACGGCGAGTTTCCGGCGCGAGAGGGCCAGCGCCTCCACCTTGGCCCGCAAGAGAGGGGCCGGGTGCGTCGTGCCGCCGACCCAAAGGTCGATCTGGCTGGTGCGGAACGGGCTGGTCGCGTCTTCCGAGTTGCCCGGCGCGGTCATCGACCGCGAGTTGTCCACGTCCGACAGATCCACGATCTGCGTATAGACGTTCCCGGGCTGCGACCAAATGGTATCCTGGTTCAGACACGTCAGTGGCGGGGAGACGATGTCGAGCGAGGCGTCCACCACCGGGAGATTCACGGGAACGGTTTTCTGATAGGGGATCACCACGCTGCGGTCGGCCCCGCGGCGCGCGGCGGGCTGCGGCTGGGACTTGCGCGGGGTCCGCTCGTCGATCGGGCCAGCGCGGCCGCGCGGGCCTTCGCCGGCCGCAGACCGCAGCCAGTTGACCAGGTAGACGCGGACCGCGGGGTTCTTGGGCGTCGTGCCGTTGCGGGCGAACTGGGCTCCCACGTCGCGGGCCAGATGGGAAATCCCCCCCGCCCCGGCCCCGTAGACGTTGTTCAGTCCGGAGCCCCGATAGGGAGTCAGGGTGTTTTCCAGCCCGCGGGCCGCCGGAAAGCGGTCCGCCGTGCCGGCGTGCAGGTCCCACCCTTCAAGCGCCTTCAACAACCGAAGCACGCCGGGGTCGCTGACCTTATCTTCCTCGACGACTTTGCGGGCCACGGGCAGCAGGGCGGCCGCCAGGGGATCGACGTCGTCGCGGTGCAGCAGGCGCTCGAAATC
>CAYGZI010000161.1:0-10478 GCA_964354245.1 uncultured Planctomycetaceae bacterium | reverse complement strand
AGAAGATGATCCGCGGGACGGCCCTTCCTTCGCGGATCATCCGGATGTGCCGCATCAGCAGGCTGCGGAGCCGCTGCAAGGGATCGGGGCCCTCGTCGCACGCAGCCTGGACGTTGGCAAGCATCCGCGCCTCGATGCGGTCCAGCACCGCGAGGACGATCGCGTCTTTGCTCTTGAAGTGTCTGTAGATCCCGGAGGGCACCAGGCCGACGCGCCGCGCCACCGCGGCGACGCTCAGCCGCCCCAACCCGCGCTCCGCGACCAGGATGAGGGCCGCCTCGGCGATCTGCTGGCGCCGGACCTCGCTATCCAGTTTCTCGTCACTCATGGAGGGACCTCCGGTTGCCTTTCCCTGCGGCCGTCTATTGTGATTATAGATTCACAATCGCACCGGGACAACTGGCCGGTTGGAGGGGTTTTCGGCCCGTCCCGTGAGCTAGGCTTGACGAAGCGGGACGGGATTGAAACCCATCCGACGTGGGGCTCGTAATGCGGCACCCGATTGGTGGGTGGCGGACCCAATACAAGAACTATCCGCGGGCAGGTTGTCCGCAATCTCCATTCCCGGCATAATTCAGCGTATGTGGCGAACGCATCTAGCAGTTTTGCTCTGGCTTCTCCTGACGCCCGGTTGCTGTAGCCGGGAGGAGACAACTCCCAGCGCCAGCAAGGGGGACGCCGTAGCATCCACGACGCCTGTTCCGCAAGAGAACGCAGCATCCACGACGTCTGTTCCGCAGAAGGCCGGAGCGTCCACGACGCCTGGCCCGCAGAAGAAAGTCCGCACGGGAGACTTCGGGCTTCCGCTGGAGTACACGATCGAGGTGCCGGAGGTTCCGGAAGCACTCCTCAAGCCTTCGCCCCCGATCCGATAGCCTGCCATGAGGACTCGAAGAGCGCTGATCGCGATGCTGTTCGGCGGAGTGTTGGCTTTCGGGCTTGGGCTTTACGGCGCGTATGGGGAAGTGGGAGCCGCCGTCGAGTTGAAGATCTCCGCCGACAAGGTGGGGCAGTACGAGAAGGTGGAGTTCGCGATCCCGCTCGGCGGCCAGTATCGCAACCCCTTCAATCCCGACGACGTGGACGTGCGCCTGGAGTTGACCGCGCCAGGGGGCGGAAAGCTGAGCGTGCCGGCCTTCTGGTGCCAGGATCACCAGCGACGGCAGATTCCCCGCGGCGAGAAGAAGGCCGACTGGATCTATCCAGCCGGCCCGGCGGGCTTTCGGGCCCGCTTTGCGGCGGAGCAAACCGGCACGTACACCGCCGTCGCCGTCTGGAAAGACGCCAACGGTAACGGCCGCTCTGAGCCCGTGCGATTCGAGGTTACTCCGAGCCAGCGCAAGGGATTTGTCCGCGCGAGCAAGCGCGATCCGCGATTCTTGGAGCTCGACAACGGCCAGCCGCTCTTCCTGATCGGAGAGAACCTCGCCTTCATCGGGCCGACGCAGTACGTGAACCTGAGCCGGGCGGAAGACATCTTCGGAAAGCTTGCGGCCAACGGGGCCAATTTCCTCCGCATCTGGACCTGCTGCGAAGACTGGGCCACGGCCATCGAGGCGAGAAAAAGCGCGTGGGGACGATCGTGGGGCTGGAAACCGCCGTATGTGCCCATGCCCGGCCAGGAGAACGACCCCAAGGCCCCCAAGTGCGTCAAGCTGGCGGGCCCCAGCGGCAAGACGCTGGACCTCAACCCGTCGCAGCCGTTGGCGGTCCGCCCCAACACCCGCTACACGTTTTCGGGCCGCATCCGCACGGAGTCGGGCGCGAGAGTCCAAGCCAGCGCCAGAAGCGCCTCGCTGGGTGAGCCGCTCGTCTCACAACCTGCGGAGAGATGGACTGCCTTCCAGCGGGAGTTCACCACCGGCCCCAGTGAGCAGTTCCTCGACCGCATCGTCTTCCGCCTGGAAGGCACGGGCGCCGCGTGGCTGGACGCCCTGTCGCTCCGCGAGGCCGTGGGCGGACCGGAACTGCTCTGGGAGGCCGCGGTCAATCGCCCCATCCGCGGCTACTACAATCAGCTCGACTGCTTCGTCGTGGACCGCCTGGTGGAAGCGGCCGACCAGCACGGGATCTACCTCCAGTTGTGCCTCATCACCCGCGACCTCTACATGAACAGCCTCAAGGACGACAAGAGCCCCGAGTACGAGCAGGCGATCCGCGACGCCCGCAAGATGCTCCGCTACTGCGTGGCCCGCTGGGGCTATGCCACGAGCGTCGCCGCGTGGGAATACTGGAACGAGATCAACCCCGGGCTGCCGACGGACCGCTTCTACGCCGAGCTGGGCCGTTACTTCGACGAGATCGACCCGCTGCATCACCTTCGCGTCACGAGCACTTGGGCCCCGTCGCCCAAGGACTGGCGCCACCCGCAGTTGGACGTCGCCCAGTTGCACCACTACCTGCGCCCGGAGTCCAAAGAGGGTTTCAAGGATGAGGTCGCCGTGGTCTTGGAGCGGACGCAGCTTCTGCGCAAAGACGCCCCGCGCAAGCCGATCCTCCTGGCCGAGTTCGGGCTGGCCGACAACAAGTGGGGCCTGAGCCCCTACATGAAACAGGACGCGGCCCTGGGCCATTTCCACAACTGCCTTTGGGCGTCGGCCCTTTCTGGGGCGTGCGGCACGACGCAGTTCTGGTGGTGGGAGACGCTCGACCAGCAGGACGCCTATCGCCACTACCGGCCGCTGGCCCGCTTCCTGGCGGATGTCCCCTTCACGACGGCGGGGCTCAAAGAGGCCGCGGCCACGGTCTCCACCGAGGAAGTCCGTCCCGTGGGCCTGCAAGGCAGCGATTGTGCTTACGTCTGGCTATTTCACCGCCAGGCGACCTGGTGGAACCAGGTCGTCGACAAGAAGACCCCCACGGAGGTCCGCGGGGCGACGCTGGAAATCCGCGGACTCAAGCCGGGGGCGTATCGCGCCCTCTGGTGGGACACCTACGAAGGCAAGCCGCTGCGGGAGCAAGCGGCCGCGGTCACTCCGCAACCGCTGCGTCTGGAGATCCCGGCGTTTTCGCGGGACAGTGCCGTCAAGATTGTGGCCGCGAAGTGATGCAAGGCTTCAGGCGTAAAGCCCAGGGGTTGCAACCCCTGGGCTTTGAGGAGTGCCGCGTTCCGCGCCGTGCCGGCTACTCATCCCGGTCCTCGGGCTCCGTCGCCACGAAGGAGGCGACGATCACCCGGTAGCCCAGGAGGAGCACGACCGCGCTTCCAACCGCTGCCAGGATGCCCAGCGGCCCGATGGGGTTGAAGTCCCGGCCGGCGTAGACCCCGGAAAGGGCTAGCGGGCCAAGCAAGCTGCCCAACATGCCGATGAGCAAGGTGCCGACGGCCCCGGCCGGCTCACGGCCCGGGAGGAGGACCTTGGCCAACAGGCCGGTGAGAATGCCCAATCCGAGCCAGATCAGGACGACGTTGATCCAGTGCTGGGCGGCGGGGGAGAGTTCTGCACCGGGCACCGGTTGGGCTCCAAGCAAACCCGCGTTAGAGTGTTACCGAAAGTGAAAAGTGACAAGTGAAAAGTGCAAAGTGCAAAATGGGGCGGCCGGTGTCAGCCGTGAGCGACGCTGAGCCATTCCGCAATTTGCACTTTGCACTTTTCACTGCTCATTTCTCACTGAGCGCGCGAAATCGCTCCGGCTGCTGACGTCCTGGGGGCGTCCGCGGTGCGGAACAAGCCGCCTCGGACGTCAGCAACGCGGAGTGCAATCCCCCCCCAACACAGGGTTCATTGCGGCGGGCGACGGAGACGATCGGGTTCCGGGCGCCATGCGGAGCATGGTCGCGCGAAGACCCGGATAGCCCCCGAGCTGCCCGCCCGGGCACTAGCGCCTCTGAAGGTTCTGTTCCGCCCGGGCCGCCTTCAGGGCGGCAGCTTCCTTGGCCAGCTTGAATTCGGGTCCTGGGGCGAAGTACTGCACGTCGTCGGTCATCCAGTACGGGCTGGGGAGCGATTGGCCGCCGATTTCCGCTTGGCAGCCGGTAATCCCCAACGCGACCAACAGCCCCAGACCGAGCAGTATGCGCCGCAGCGGGCGAGTTGGCTTGCTGGAACGGCTCATCGGCAACCCTCCGTGATTTAGTCCTGGTCCTGCCGGGTGGGCACTCTGGCGACTGCGGGCTCGATCGAGGTGCAAAGCCACTGCAACCGCCAAAATCGTCGCAGTCGTTATCGTCGTCCGCAGGCGTTAGACTTTAGCGGAAGGGGTATGAGGGTTCAGGGTTCAGGGTTCAGGATTCTGGGTTCTGGGTTCAGGGGCTGAGGGCAGGGGTCTGAACCAGCAAAGGAGGGGTGCATCGGCAACCCAAAGTATGGCATCGCCATTTCGATGTACCGATCGCCTATCCTACGCCGCGCTCCCTGAACCCTGAACCCCGCTTGGAAACCTATGCCCGTTGGGCGTAATATCTATGTATGGTGAAGGCGCCTGCGATCGGCGCAGTGCCGCCCTGCCAGTGCGGTCAGAGAAAGGCGAGGATTCGACCCATGCTTCCCCGAGAGCGCCGCGTGTCCAGGAACCCCCTTCTTTCGGGTGTATCGTTAGTCTCTCTACTGGGCGTCTTTCTCACCGTTGCGGTTTCGGCGGGCCCGGCCGGAGCGCAACTCCCAGTCCGCAGCGCCCCCTCGGCTACCTACTACACCCTGTTCCCGCTGTTCTACGACGGCGACTACAAGGACGCCTCCAAGGCGTTCGCGGGCGAGCTGCGGGGTGCGATCAAGATCGGCCCCCTGCGCTGGATCGACTCGATCTGTTACTACACGATGGTCGGGGAATGTTATTACGAGATGGGCGAGCTGGGCCGGGCCATGGAGTGCTATACGGCGGCCCTGGGATTGTTCCTGGAGAATCGCGATTGGATGATGCGCGTGCAGTTTGCGCCTTCGATCAAGCCGCTTGCGGTCCGGCCGCAAACGCCTTGGGGAGTGAGCACGCGCGGCACGCAGCTCGGGCACTACCCCGACTGGACATCCATGATGCAGGGGCGGATCGACAACACTGCGGCGGCCAAGTACGGCGGCGTCATCCAGCCCGCCTTCATGTGCCAGGTCGGAGTCCAGGAGATCGTCCGGTGTACCGCCTTGGCGATCCGCCGGCGTGCGGAATTGCTCGGCCCGCTTTCCAAGTACGACCCGCTCAATAGGGACCTGTTGAACGCGCTTTCGCAGCCGATCGGGCCGCGCAACCACTGGTCGGCGGCCTACGCGGATGTGGAGCTCGGGGTGGTCTTGGCGGCCAACGGCAGGCAGAACGAGGCGGCCACCGTGCTGGCCCGGGCCGCCGCCGCCCAAGGGCAGTTCGATCATCCGCTCACGGCCACGGCCCTCTCGGAACTGGGCCGAATCCAATTGGATCTTGGCAACTACGCCGGCGCGAGGCAGATCTTCCTCGAAGCGACCTGCGCGGCGTACCACTACGGCGATATTGGCGTGATGGAAGAGGCCTTCCGCGGGGCGTCGCTGGCCCACCTGCTGACCAACGAGAAGGCGGGCTTCGGCCCTATGGCCGCCGCCGCCGCGTGGGCCAAGCAGAAGCGGCTCGGCCAGCTCCACGCCTCGCTCTGCCTGTCGGCGGCCGAGCAGGCCCTGACCGCGGGGCAGACTCCCCAGGCTGCGGCGCCGTTGAACGACGCTCAGGCGACCATCGTCCGCCGCCCGATGGCCCTCTGGATCGGGGCCCGGCTGAACTTCCTCCGCGCGACCGCGCTGTTTCAGCAAGGTAAGACCGAGCTGGGCGACGAGTCCCTCGCGGCGGCCATGGCCTACATGAAGACCAGTTCTCATTGGCTCTTCCACATCGCCCAGGTCGATGCCTTCGTGATGGGGAGCGTGCGCCCGGGACACGTGACGCCGCGGGCTGCGCTGGACCTCTATCAGGAGGTCCTCCGCGACCCGCAGCCGATCGACTGGACCAAGGACCCCATGGAGTCTCTGGCCGTGCTGATGACGCCGCACGCGCCGGCGCTGGAGCACTGGTTCCTGGTGGCCATGCGGCGGTCGGACCAGGAGGCGGCGCTGCCGGCGGCGCTGGAGATCGCGGACCGGGTGCGGCGCCACCGCTTTTTCAGCACGCTGGCCTATGGCGGGCGGCTCCAGGCCCTGCGATGGATCCTGGAGGCACCGCCGGAGGCAATGGACAACACCGCGAGGCTCCAAAGGCAGAGCCTTCTGGTCCAATATCCCAGGTACAAGGCCCTTTCGGATCAGGCGCGGCAGGTGCGTGCCGCGTTGGCGGCGATGCCCATGCTGGCCGCCGACGCCGACGCGAAGCGCAAACAGCACGCCGCGTTTGCCGAGCTTGCAGGCCTGAGCCTTCAGCAGGAGGCGATCCTGCGCGAGATCGCGGTGCGGCGGGAGCCGGCCGGCCTGGTCTTCCCGCCCCTGCGCTCGACCAAGGAAGTCCAGCAGGCCCTGCCCAAGGGGACTGCCGTGCTCGTGTTCTTCGCGGCAGGCGGCCAATTGCACGGCTTCCTGCTGAACCAGGAGCGGTGCCGCCACTGGCCCGTCAAGAATGCAGCCCTGTTGCCCAAACGGATCTCCAATCTGATGCGCGAGATGGGCAACATCGATCAGAACCGCGATTTGGGGAGCAAGGAACTCGCCGCCAGCCAGTGGAGAGAACTCGCCGGCGAGCTTCTGAGCCTTCTCCTGGAAGGGTCGCAGGCCGATCTTGCACAGAAGTTCCCCGAGCTGGTGATCGTGCCCGACGGCGTCCTCTGGTACCTGCCGTTCGAGGCCCTCACGGTGAAGGTGGACGGCCAGTTGCAGCCGCTCATTTCCCGCTTCCGGATACGCTATGCCCCGACCATGTCGCTGGCAGTGGCCGACGGCCGTGGCCGGACCCTCAAACCGGAAACGTGCGTGGTGGCCGGCCGGCTGCACCCTGGCGACGAGCCCGCCGTGGCAATGGCCGCTTTCCAGCAACTGGCCAAGACGATTCCGCCCGCGGTGGCCTTGGATCGCGCGCCCTTGCCGGCCCCGTCGGCCCTGTTCAAGGTCCGGACGAGCCAGTTGATCGTGCTGGACGATCTCGGCGTGGCCGACCTGTCGGGCTACGCCTGGCCGCCCATCACCATCGACCGCGGCAAGCCCGGCAGCAGCCTCGGCGAGTGGCTAGGGCTCCCTTGGGGCGGCCCGGAAGTGGTCATCCTGCCCGCGGTCCAAACCCCCTCCGGGAGCAGTCTCAAGCGATTGCCGCGCGCGGGCGCCGGCTCGGATCTGTTCCTTTCCGTTTGCGGCCTGCTTTCCACGGGCACCAGGACCGTGCTGCTGAGCCGCTGGCGTCCCGGCGGACAGTCGGCCATTGAGCTCGTGCGCGAGTTTGCCCAGGAGCTGCCGAACACGTCGCCCGCGGATGCCTGGCAGCGAGCGGTCCTCCTGCTAAGTGAAAGCCGCCTGAATCCGCAGAGCGAGCCGCGGGTAAAGCCGTCTGTTGCCGACGAGCCGCTCAGGGGCGATCATCCCTTCTTCTGGGCGGCCTATATGCTGGTCGATTCCGGGGACCCTCCGGCCAAGGCCGAGGCGGGAGCGGCTGAGAAGCCGGTCCCGGGCGAGAAGCCGGCCCCCGCGGAGAAGCCCGCCCTGGGCGAAAAACCGGCGCCGGCCGAGAAGCCCGCCCCGGGCGGCGAAAAGGCCGAGCAACCCGCTCCGGCCGAGAAGCCGGCACAACCGTCCTAGGGGGGCGACGCACGTGATTTGAAAGGTTGAAACCCAAGGAGGACAGGCATTCCTGCCTGTCCAATCGGACAGACAAGAATGTCTGTCCTCCTGTCACATCAGGTGCCTGTCACCCTTTCCGGCCACCCTTTCCGGCCCCCGAAAAAGGGTAGTCGGCCGCGTGGTAAGCCCATTTGGGCTGATTATAATAGAGTAGCGGGCAAGGCCAGATTGGCCGGCGTCCCGACAGTCCACTTCGCGCCTTGGAGACGAGACCGTGTCGCACGTCGATGGCACCAACCCGGAACCCGATCCACTGAAGCTGCCTGATGAGGGGTTGTTCGAAAGCCTGCCTTTCGATGGCCAGCAACCCGGGGAGTTGCCACCCCCTGAATCGCCGTTGGCAGCCGCTGCGGCCGCCGAGGCGGAAGCCGGCGCGACCGAGACGGAAGAAGGGCCCGCCGATCGCAAGAGGAAGAAACGCGAGAAGAAACGGAAAAAGGACCGGAAGGAAACGGAAAAGGTGACGGCAGGAGTCTCGCCGGCGGCTGCCGGGCCTTCCCTGCTGGCCAGGCTCGGCCAATCCAGCCCGTACACCGTCATGCTGGCGGTTGCGTTGGCGGGACTCGCGATTGGCTGCCTGTTGCTCGTCTTGGAGCTGGGTGGCTACGGCTTCCAGTTCTCTCCCCGAAAGTGATCAGGACGCGCCGAGAGATAGCCCGGCGACTCATCGGACAAACCGCAGAGGACGCGGAGGGGCGCAGAGGAGAAATAAGGAAGAGGGGGGAAACCAGAGGAGAGTGAGGCTCTTCTTCGCCGTTCTCTTCCCTCTGCGTCCCTCCGCTTCCTCTGCGGTAAGTCTCCGGTAAGTGCCATGTCCGCCGCGCTCATTCGGGGCCGGTCAGCACGACCGCGGCCGCTTGGCCGATCCTGGTCCAGTTGATCACCAGCGCGGTGCGGGGCGAGTTCGCCAGAGGCTCTTCTCTGACGACCCTCACCGGACACGCCGGGTCCGGCCGCTCGTAGTTGAGCGTCGGTGGGACTAGCCCCGTGGAGAAGGCCACCACGCTGACCGCCATCTCCACGGCGCCGGCCGCCGCTCCCAGGTTGCCGAAATGACTTCGCGGCGCGGTGACGGGCACGCGCGGGAGCACGGCATGGATCGCGGCGGCTTCCACGGGGTCGTCGTTCCTGGTGCTCCATCCCTGGGCGTTGACGTGGCCGATTTGCCCCGGCCCGAGCCCGGCCCGGTCCAGGGCCTGGCCCATCGCCCGGCAAAGCGCGGTCCCGGCCGCCGGCATTCCCCGATGGGGCTCAAACGCGCTGGCCCAAGCGGCGACGCGGGCGAGGATGGTCGCGCCGCGGGCTTGCGCGTGGGAGCGGCTTTCGAGGAGGAAGACGGCGGCCCCCTCGCCGCGGACTTCGCCGTCGCGCGCGGCGTCGAACGGGCGCATCACGGAGGCTGGGTCCTCGTGGCGCGGCGAGAGCCGTCCCGACGTGCAATGCCAGACCCAGTCGTACGGGTCCATTTGGGAGCTGGCCCCGCCGGCGAGCATCACGTCGGCCATCCCCCGGCCGATCACTTGGGCTGCCTCGCTCACCGCCAGCAGGCTGGAGACCTCGCCGTGGTGGATGGTGTTGTTCGGGCCCCGGGCGTCGTGGACGATCGAGATGTGCGAGGCCACCATGTTGGGGAGGACCCGCAGGAAGCTCAAAGGATAGATGCGCGGCATGCCCTCCTGACCCCAGCGGCTGAAGTCGAACCGGCCGTTGGTCATGCACATTTGGTAGGCGGGGGCGCTTTCGGGGATCGAGCCGCAGATCCGATCGGCTCCCAGAATGATTCCGAACCGCTCGGGGTCGACCCCTCCGTCGCAGACGCGTCCATCGCGGCACGCCAGGACCGACGCGGAAACTCCGATCTGGGCATCCCGGGGCATCACTTTGAGGCCCTTGCGCGGGACTCCCTGGGCCCTCGGGTCGAAGTGCGGGATCTCGCCCCCGATGCGGGTCGGCAGCCCGGAACAGTCGAAAAGCGTGAGCGGCCGGATGCCGCTTTGGCCGCGGGACAAGGCGTCGGCGAACTGCCGAGCGCTAACACCAATGGGGCTGACCACGCCCATCCCGGTGACTACTACTTCCGCTGGGGGCATGGTAACCGCTTACTCATGAACCAGAAAGGCACAAAGACTCGAAGTCAGTACGGCCGAGACGCTGCGACTGCAAGCCCACGGTTGCCAAGAATCATACGAAATTGTCTCTCCTGAGGAAACCTTTGTGCCTGTTGTGCCTTTGTGGTTGACGATTCACCGCCCGCGATGCCGCCGGCTCCGCTGGTGGAGGTAGTCGCTCAGGACCTGCCCCAGGTCGCGGCTGGTATCGACCAGCACGCGCTCGATCCGGTTGCGGTGGCAGATCGCCTCCAGCTCTTCGTTAAAGCGGCCCAAGGCGGCCAGGTACTCCCGCCGCAGCTCGCCCGGCCGGGTGAGCAGCTCCTCGGGCAGCTCCAGGCCGACAAACTTGACCATGCCGCCCAGATCGAAGGCCAGCTCGTCGTGGTGCATCACTTGGAAGAGGACCACCTCGTGACGCTGGTAGCGCATGCGCTGGAGGGCCGCCTCCAAGGGCTTGAGTTCCGCGAAGAAGTCGCTCGCGATGACCACGATCTCGCGGCGCTTGGTCCGGCCCGTCAACTCGTTGAGGCAGTCGGCCATGTTGGTCTTGTGGACCGGGTCGGTCTGGTCGAGATGCTCCGTGATGCGGACGATCTGGGCCATGGAGTTGCTCGGGGGGACAAACCCCCGGACCCGGTCGTCGAAGGTCCCCAGC
>CAYGZI010000160.1:0-10538 GCA_964354245.1 uncultured Planctomycetaceae bacterium | reverse complement strand
CAACTCCGGAGGTGAGGGCAGTCACCAACATGCCGTCCGGAGCCTCCGCTAGTCGCCGCCGCAGCAACTCGCGTTGTTCAACCAGATCGTAGTAGACGAATTCCTGGTCGTCCAGAGCGTAAGCGTAGCGGTCATCCTTGACGACCAGCACGCGTCCCAACCAGTCATCTGTAAGCCTTTGCGGCGACGTGTCGCCCACCCGATAGCGATACAACGTGCCGTCCGGGCTGGAAGACAAATAGAACCATCCGTCCTCGCCGCCCGCGACAACCTTGTACGATTCGAGCTCCGGCGGAACGTCCAGGACGGCGACGACCTGCTCCGTCGTTGCATCGAACACCAACTGCTTGCGGTCGTCTCCCCGCAGATCGCAGTAGATGTAATTGCCCGAGACGGACAATCCAAAACCGAATGAATTGTCCTTGTACTCCGGCGGGAGGACGCTGTGCCGAGTCCTGGTGCGCGGGTCCCACACCACGAGGTCGGCGTGCGCACCGATCCCGACCCAGAGATTGCCCGATGGGGCCACAGCGACGGAACGAGCATAGTCCTCGGTATCGCTCATCCGTCCGAGGTAAACCAGCGTGTCCGTGTCGAGATCATATTCCACGACACCGGCAGCCGGGTAGCACGCGCCGTAGATCTTTCTTCCGTCGGGCGAGGCTGCACAGGCCCAGATGAAGGTTGCTCCGAACTGGCTGCCGCCCAAGTTTCTGATCTGCCCGGTTTGCGGGTCAAAGCGATAGAGATCGCCGGGAATCACGCCGCCGACGTAGATCGCGCCGTCCGCGCCGGCGACGTTCCCATAGCCGCCTTGGCTGGGGATCGGCACCTGAACGAATTCGCCGGAACCCGGGTGGATGCCGACCAGCGAGACACGGCTGCCGGAAAAGAAGGAGACGTAGAACATCCCCGGCTGGCCCAGCGGGCTCGGGGCAAGAGAACCCTCGCTGTTGGCGTACGACACCGCGCGGACGGCCGGACCCAGGTCTACCGGGCCGAATTGCAGTTGGAACGCAAGACTCGACCAGTCCACGTCATAGGTGTCGTCGCTGGAGGTCAAGGTCACATGGTCGCTGGCCGCGCTGTCGAATCCGTAGACCTTGTAGTAGTACGTGCTGGGCGTCACCAGGTCGCCCGTGGTGTCGCTGACGGTCCCGTCCGTCAGCACCGCCGCGCCTAGGTGCCCCCAGAAGTAGTCGTTCGCAGTCCCGTCGTACAGGTTGGCCGTGTCGTTGCCGGTCAGGAGGTTCGCGTAGACCTCGTTGAACTTGTTGACCTCGATGAAGTACCCCGGCCCCGTCAACCGGCTGAGCCCCGCGTTGGTCGTCCGCGGGTTGCCGTACGCCGTGAACGTGTCGTCGCCCGTCGAGCCGGTCAGATACGCCTTGTCGTAGCCGCCCGTCGTGGAATAGGCCCGCACCGTGTCCCACTTGAAGGTCGGATTGACCAGGTCAGTGGCGGCGATGTTCCAGATGTTCGAGCCGGCCGGTCCCACCAACTCTGCCCGCGTCGGCGATGCCGTGAACACGTCGTTGCCCGCCGTGTCGAAGAAGGCCACCTGGTCGTTGCCGGCCTCCGGGTACCCGGTGATCTTCTTGAAGTTCTGGGCGTAGATGAAGTAGCCGCCCGGACGGGTCATGTAGGCCCGCGGCACGGGCAGGGACCCCGGCTCGAAGCGCATCGAGTCGTCGCCGTTGGACCCGAACAGCAGGGCCTCGTCCACCCCGCCGGCCGTCGAGACCCCATACACGTACTCGAACCCCGACGTGGCCTGGACGAACGCCGCCGTCCCCGTGCCCCCGCTGGTCCGCTGGATGTAGCTGATCGGGTTGACCATCGCCCCGGCCCGCGACACGAAGTAGTCGTTGCCGTTGGAGTCGTAGAGGTCCGCCCTGTCCAGCGTCCCCCCGTTGCCCGCGCCTCCGTAGATCTGGTCGTAGCCCGTCGAGGAGTTGTTGAACGCGTTCGGATTGCCGACCGCACTCCGCATCGAGCCGGTCTTCAAATAGGCCGAGGCCGTGAAGACGTCGCCGTTGTCCGGACTGTCGTAGAACGTGGACCGCTGAGCGGCGCCGGCGCCGGCGTTGTCGACGATCGTCTCCACGTTGTTTCCGTACACGTAATAGTACCCCGGCGCGGTCGAGGCGCCCGGCCCGGTGTGTTGCACGAAGTACCGGTTGAGGACCGTCGTGTCCGTGCCCGGACCGCCGGTGATGGTGAGCTTGTCGCTGCCTTCCTTGGCATCGATGCTCAAGCTGACCGGGCCGGCGGCGTCGTAGAGGTAGGTGACCGTGGAGCTGCCGAACAGCGTGACCCTTAGCTGGTGCATGGTGGGCAGACCGCCCACCCCGCCGGCCGCGATGAACTCGTAGGCGTCGGCCCCGGCGGTGCCGATGAAGGTGGTCGGGTTGGGCGTCACGTCGAACACGTAGGCCGCGCCGGACGCCGCGGCGATTGTGCCGTCATAAGGGTCGGCGACGACCGTTCTGGTCCCCGAGACGGCCACGGAAGAGCCAAAACCGCCCCCCACGCCGGGATTGTTGAGCGTCTGCAAGAGATCGCCCAGATTCAACATCCGCCGGTCTTCAAGATTCTCTAGACGAGCTAGCCGATGGCCCGGAGGGGTGCGGCGGTGAGGTGTGCCGCCAGCCCGCGGGCGCCGGCCAAGTCTCCTCAAGCCGTCGAAGAAGGCGTGCAGTCTGGGCATGGTCTTGCCTTCCCTGGATGAATTGTTCCGAGTCCCTGTGAATCTCAGGCCGGATGGCACCGGCGCCGATCGGAAGACGGGGCGTTCACGACAACGCCCTCCCGGTAGATTTGAGGACTGCGCCCGATGAAGCTGGCCAGTTCTACTTTACCGACTTGGCAGCCAATGTCAATGGCTTGTCGAACATTTTTTGGGGGATGATGAGGGGGCCTGCGGTGCGTGGAGCCGGCGGTGTCTTTTGCGGGGGAGCCTTTGGGGCAGGTTGGCAACCTGCCCCACGGCCGAATTGTGCGCACCCTGTGTGGCAGGTTGGGAACCGTCCCACGGGCAAGACGCTTGTGCCACGCGCGGCGCGTCAGCGCCGGCGCGGCCGGGACGATTTGACGCGGATAAGAATGTGACGTAGGTTTTCTATCGGGCGGAAGTCCTGCCTCCAACCGACGCAGAACGTCGGCACACGGGAACTTGCTTCGACGCCGCTCGGGGCCTCTTCTCGCGGGCGACGCCGTCGCACTTGCGATTCTCTTCTAGGAGGTGTCCCATGAGTAAGCTAGGCAAAGCCGCCGAGCGATGCCGGCGGTCCCAGTCCATTTTCTTGCGCCGCGGGCCGCGCCGCGGTGCGGTCGTCGTGCTCGCAGCACTACTGATGGTCATCCTGTTGGGAATGGTGGCGTTTGCGGTGGACCTGGGCTACATCATGGTGGCGAGGACCCAACTCCAAACCGCCACGGACTCGGCCGCCTTGGCCGCGGCCGGCTCGCTGGCCGAGACGGGCGAGCAGGTCATCTCCACAGCCCAGCAGTACGCGGGCTATCAGAGGATCGGCGGCGTGCCGGTGGCCGTCGCCAGAGAGGACGTGATCTTCGGCACCTGGGACGCCACGACCATGACCTTCACTCCCTCGCCTTCGTCGGGCAACGCGGTGCGGATCACCGCGCGGGTCAACGACGGCACGGGGAACAACCGGCTGTTCTTCGGCCCGATGCTGGGCTGCGACCGGTTCTCGCTGGAGGCCTCGGCCATTGCCACCGGCAATCCGCGGGACATCGCATTCGTGGTGGATCTTTCGGGCTCGATGAACAACGACACGGAGCCGGGCTGGGCCACTTACGAAATCACCAACAAATTCGGCCCGCAGGGGTATCCGACCGTCGGCAGCGACATGATGCAGAAGGTCTACGACGACTTTGGATACGGCACGTTTCCGGGCACGCTCCAGTGGGTCGGGGCGCCGTTGGGCGTGGTTGCAGACAGCAACGCCTACGCGAACCTGACCAAGACCGGCGGCCCCTTGACGCTGGCCAGCATCCCCGCCACCTACCGAATCCTCAGCACCGACAGCGAGAGCACCAGGAAGCTCAAGGCCTACAAGTGGATGATCGACTACCAGTTGGCGGTGGTCATGCCGGCGGCCCAGCCGGCGCCCAACAGCTCCACCAACTACAACTACTGGCTGAAATACCTGGACTACGCGATCCAGAGCAAATCGGTCACGGGGCGCGGCACGCTGCCGCCCAGTCAGGACAGCGACCGCATCACCGGGCTCAGCAACCCCTATCCCGACTCCTATCCGGACGCGGGCACGACGGAAATCAAAAGCTATCGGAACAAGCTGGGTTACCGCACCTACGTGCAGTACATGATGGACTTCGGCCGCGACGGCCGGCCCGACGGCACCAACTACACCCCGCTTTCGGTCAACAGTCCGTACTGCCCGTACCACCTCGAGGACACGGCCGGGGGCAGGTTGAGCTTTCCGCCCCGGGAGGAGCCTACCCACTCGATCCGCCGGTCCCTGATCGCGGGAATCCAGGAGGTCAAGAACCACAGCGACAGCATTCCCGACGTGAACCAGCGCGACTGGGTGGCGGTCATCGCCTTCGACACGGTCAGCGGCACCGTCATACGGCAGAGCCTTACCGGCGACTACGACGCCGCCATGCTGGCCTGCACGGGCCTGCAAGCGGTCGGCGACACCAACGCCTCGACGGCCACGGAGACCGGCATGATCCAGGCCAGGCAGCACATCGATACGCCGGAAAACGGCGGCGTGGGACGCCGGAACGCGGAGAAGGTGGTCGTGCTCCTGACCGACGGCATTCCCAACCTCAAGTCGAGCAGCGATGCCACCATCAGCAGCTACCGGACGAGCCATCCGAGCAGCGAGTACTACGGCGGGACCTCGGCCTACTGCTACGACGCGGCCATCATGCAGACGGCGATCATGCAGTCGAAGCGGTGGAAGGCCTACCCCGTCGGGGTCGGCCTGGGCGCCAACTACGACTTCATGGACCGCATGGCCCGCATGAGCACCACAGCGAACCCCTCGGGCCAGAGTCCGCGCACCAGCGGCAGTCCGGTGGCCTACGAAGAGGAGGTCTCTGCGATCTTCCGCAACATCATCAGCAACCCGCAGCTCCGGCTGGTGAAGTAGAGCGTGGCGGGAGAGCGCCGCAGGGGCGGGCCCGGTTTGACAGGCGGGGAAACTTGACCTAGGCTTTCTATTAGGCGAACAGAAAGCTCGTAGCAAGTCGCCCCGGCCGCAAGGCCGGCGATTGTCGCCGCGCCTGGGCGGTCGCCCGATCAAGTCCTTGGCCCCTGTGGGCCGGTTGCTCGTCTTCAAAGGGGATTAACATGGCTACTTCTCTTGCTTACACTGCGCGCCGCCGGTGGTGGGCGTGTTTCGTCGTACTGCTTCTCGTCGGGGCCTGGGCCGTATCGCCACCGGCGGCGCGGGCGCACGTGGTCCGCGTGGAAGAGGATTGGGAGATGGTCGTTTCCGACCCGGATCCCAACGTCGACTCGCCGCAGGTCACCTGCACGATCTCGCCCGTCGGCAACATCGCGGGATGGCACGCCGCGTTCGATCTCAACCAGCGGAGCTTCCTGGAGTTCAACCCGGGCGGGCTGCAGCTCCAACTCTGGAACGGTGAAGTCGCGATCAGCCAGGTCACGGCCGCTGCCAGCGGACTGCTCGCAACGCCCGGCGAAAGGATCTCCTGGACCCAGAGCATGCAGATCGCAGACGACTATCTGGTCTTCCGGATCTCCGGCGGGAACTCCGTCACATGGGGAGACTTTGGCGGCAGCTCGCTGCAGATCGCCCTGCCCTCGGGCTTGAGCAGCCTCAACGGCTACGACCCGGGGGTTTCCGTGCAGAACACCGGCGTGGGCTATGCGGCCAACCGCGTGCAGTCGCTGGTGCTCAAGCGGGTCCGCTACTACACCTCCAGCGGCGAGTCCTGGGAGGACAACACGGAGCGGCTGGTCCACCAGCAGTAGAGGAACCCCAACCATGCGCACCGTGCGACGTCGTTCCGAGCGGTCGGGCAGCATTCTCGTCATCGCCCTGCTGATGATGGTGACGATGCTGATCATCGTGGCCATGGCGGTCGATCTGGGATACGTCCAGGTGGCGGCCACGGAGATGCAGCGATCGGCCGACGCGGCAGCCGGGGCCGCCGCGTGGAACCTGCTCAACGCTCAGGGCCCGGGCCGGACGGTCAGTCAGAGCACGCTGGACGCCGTCCGGTCCACCGCCGGCCAGTATGCCGGGTTGAACCGGGTCGCTCAGGCCGCGCCCGGCCTCGCGATGGAGGACGCCGCGATCGGCTCTCTGGTCTATCCGTACAGCCACACGTCGCTCACGTTCGGCGATCTGAGCCGCTACAACGCCGTTTCGGTCCGGGTGCGGCGCACCGCCAGCCAGAACGGCGAGATCGGCCTGTTCTTTGCGCGGGTGATGCGCATCAATAGCTGCCCGCTGGAAGTGCAGGCCACCGCCGCCTTCTGCAACAACGTCATCGGTTTCCGCTTTCCGAGCACGGGGCAGAATCTGGGCTTCATGCCCTTCGCCTTGGACAAGGAGACGTGGGACGGCTTGATGGCCGGCGGGGGCACCGACGAATACCGATTCGATTCCGCCACGGGGGGGGTCGTTTCCGGGACCGACCAGATCAGGGAGGTCAACCTCTATCCTCAAGGAACCGGTTCGCCGGGAAACCGCGGCACCGTGAACATCGGCGCCAGCAACAACAGCACCGCCCACATCTCCAGCCAGATCCGCAACGGCCTCACTGAAGCGGACCTGGCCTTTCACGGCGGCGAGCTGAAGCTGGACGCCAACGGCCATCTGTTTCTCAGCGGCGACCCCGGCATCAGCGCCGGCGTCAAGGACGACCTGGCAAGCGTCATCGGCCAGACCCGGATCGTCCCCCTTTTCGACCAGGTCACCGGCAACGGCAATAACGCCACCTACAGGATCGTCGGCTTCGCCGGCGTCCGCATCCTGTCCGTCAAGCTGACCGGCAGCATGTCGCAGAAGAAGGTCATGCTCCAGCCGGCTCCGGTCGTCATGGACTCAGGGGCGATTCCTTCCACCAGCGGCACGCCCACGAGCACGTTCGTTTATTCGCGGGCGATCCTGGTCAAGTGAGCCGCCCGCCGGCAGCAAGGTGGGCGGCCGGTGCAGACCGGAGGCCAGGCCGCGGAATCGCTGAAGCCGGCGGACCATCCTCCCGGTGCCTTCTCTCCGGCAGGAGCTTGCCTGGGGCCCCCGATCCGGTTATCCTCAAGGACGCCGTTTTGACTTGGCGCCAGTCCTAGGGGGTTTGCGGACCAGGGAAACCAACATGGTAGCGAGGCGAAGCCGTACTCGCACGCAGGCCGTCTGTTGCGCCTTGTGGGGCCTGATCCTGGCGATCGGGTTGGCCCAAGGTCCGGCGGCCGAGCCGCGGCTGGGACTACTCGCCCCGGTCGCTTCCGCCGATAAGATGGGTCCCGAGGCCCAAGCGGCCTGGCAACTGGCCCAGAAGCTCGGCCCAGCCTCGCTGCTGTTTCCCGCAGGCGAAGGCAAGTTCCGCGATGCCAAAGGCCAAGAGATCCGGTTGGACCGCTTCCCGGTCCTCTGGCATCACCAAGGCGACGCGGCGGACCAGGGCGGGCCGCTCTACGAGGCTGCCGCGCTGGAGGCCCTGCGCAAGTACACGGCCGACGGCCACGGACTCTTGCTCTCTGGGGCGGCGCTGGCAATGGTTCACACCCTCGGGATCGAAACCGCCCCGCCCCGGATCGGCGGCGGGGGAAAAGACAACTACTTCGCGCAACTGATCCCCGCAGCCACGCGACACCCGATCTTCCAGGGGCTTTCGCCCTCGGGCGTGGTCGATGGATTCCGCGTGCCGATCAGCGACGCCGGCTACCCGGCCTATGCCGATTTCCTCGGCTCCGGCGGCCCTTTGAGCGGAATGCTCTTGGCCCGGGTCCCGTCCGGAGCGGAAAACCCTTTGGTGGAGTACGAACTCGGCAAAGGCCGCGCGATCGTGCTCGGCTGGCGATTGCCGCACTATGCCCACGCCACGAATTCCCATCGGGCGAACCTGGAGCGGCTCACCGGCAACGTCCTTGCCTACCTGGGCGACGAGAAGAAGTGGCAGAAGATCGTCCTGCCGGCCGGCAGGACGCTTCGGCCGCACCAGCGCGATGTGGCGCCGGGCCAGTGGCAATCGCTGGAACTGGCTGTGCGCGACCTGGGCGAGACGTTCAAGGACCGCTACCCCAAGACGGGCGAGTACCTCCGGCGTCTCCAGGCGCTGAAGGCCGCGTATGACGCGACCGCCGGCGGCCAATCCGCCGAAAGGCGCCAGAAGGATCGAGAGCAGATCGCCGCCGACTTCGGCAAGCTCCATACCGAGGCCCTCACGGCCAATCCCCTCCTGGACTTCGACCGACTGCTGGTGATCCAGCGCGGCGTGGGCAACCTGGGGCTGCCGGCCAACTGGGAAAGCAATTCCAGCCTGAGCCGCTCCGGCTTCAACAACAAGCTCTGCACGCTGTCGCCGGTACACCCGGAGGGCAAGCTGACCACGCTCTTCCAGCCTACCGGCGGACGGTTCGTCGGCGACGTGGACCTCCACTTCGACGCCAACCGGATGCTCTTCTCCATGCCCGGCGCCAACGGCCGCTGGCAGGTCTTCGAGATGAGCCTCGAAAAAGGGGATAAGTCCAATTTGTACGAGACGCCCGGCGGCACCGCCGGCGGTGTCCACGGCGCCGCGCGCGGCACCGTTGGGCCGTTCCAGAAAATGGGACTTATCCCCTTTTCCCCGCCACGCGAGCTGCCCCTGATCCATGAGCCCGACGTAGACAACTACGACGCCTGTTACCTGCCCGACGGGCGAATCCTGTTTAACTCCACCGCGCCGTTTGTGGGAGTGCCCTGCGTTTACGGCAGCTCGCACGTCACGAACCTCTACCTCCTCGACCGCGACGGCGGCACCATGCGCAGCATGGTCCGCCAGGTCACGGTGGACCAGGAGCACAACTGGTGCCCCACGGTCCTCAACAACGGCCGCGTGCTCTATCTCCGCTGGGAATACGCCGATCTGCCGCACTCCAACTCGCGGATCCTCTTCCACATGAATCCCGACGGCACCGGGCAGATGGAGTATTTCGGCAGCAACTCGTTCTTCGTCAATTCGTTCTTCTATGCCCGGCCCATCCCCGGCCACCCGACCAAGGTGGCCGGCATTGCCACGGGCCACCACGGCGTGGCCCGCAGCGGGCGGCTCTTGATCGTCGATCCGGCCCGCGGGCGCCGCGAGGCGGAGGGCGTGGTGCAGGAAGTCCCCGGCTGGGGTCAGAAGGTTGAGCCGATCATCCGCGACAACCTGGTCGACGGCGTCTGGCCGCAATTCCTCCATCCCTATCCGCTCAGCGAAAAGTACTTCCTGGTTTCAGCCCGGCCCACGCCGGACTCGCTCTGGGGCGTTTACCTGGTGGACGTGTTCGACAACATGCTCCTCTTGAAAGAGACGCCGGGTTACGCCCTGTTCGAGCCCGTGCCCGTCAAGAAGCGGCCTATCCCGCCGCCCATTCCCGACCGCGTCGATCCCAAGCGCAAGGACGCCCTGGTCTACCTGAGCGACATCTATTCGGGTCCGGGCCTGAAAGGCATCCCGCGCGGCACGGTCAAGAGGCTGCGCCTGATAACGTACCATTTCAGCTATCAAGGGATGGGCGGGCTGTTGGGGTCGATCGGCATGGACGGGCCGTGGGACATCAAGCGGGTCTTGGGCACGGTGCCCGTCGAGCCCGACGGCTCCGCCCTGTTTCGCGTGCCGGCCAACACGCCGATCGCCGTCCACCCGCTGGACGAAGAAGGCAAGTCGCTACAGGTGATGCGGAGCTGGTTCACGGCGATGCCGGGCGAAGTGCTCTCGTGTACCGGCTGCCACGAGCGGCAAAACGACGGCCCGGTCAATCGCCAGACCATCGCCGCCCGGCGCCCGGCGTCGGAGATCGCCCCGTGGTACGGGCCGGTCCGCGGATTCAGCTTCGCCCGGGAGGTGCAGCCGGTCCTGGACAAGCACTGCGTGGGCTGCCACGACGGAGAAAGCGGTCAGAACTATTCTGACCCCTTTTTCGTCGACCTGCGGGGCGACCGGATGATCACGGACTGGAGCACGCAGATTGCCGGCAACGTGGGCACGGCGGTGGGCGGCAAGTTCTCCGTGGCCTACGCCGAGCTGCACCGCTACGTGCGCCGCCCGGGGATCGAGAGCGACATCCACCTCATGGCCCCGATGGAGTTCCACGCCGATAGCACCGAGCTGGTCCAGTTGCTCCGCAAGGGGCACTACGGCGTCGAGCTCGACCCGGAGGCATGGGACCGGCTGGTCACGTGGATCGACCTGAATGCCCCGTATCACGGGACGTGGACGGAGATCGTCGGCCGTGCGCAGGTCGATCCGCAGCGGGCGCGCCGCCGGGCGATGCTAGAGCGCTACGCAGGCGTGGACGTCGATCCCGAGACGATCCCGCCCACGCA
>CAYGZI010000159.1:0-10640 GCA_964354245.1 uncultured Planctomycetaceae bacterium | reverse complement strand
CCGTCCGGGCGGCTACTTCATCTACGCCCAGAACTTCAAGAAGATCACCGGGTACGCGGAGGATGGCAACGACGCGGTGGCCTTCTTCGACACGACGGGGGACGACGTGTTCACGGCCTCGCCCACGCAGGCGCAGATGGCAGGTCCGGCCGGCTCGAACATCTGGAACATTGCCGTCGGGTTTGACACGGTGCGGGCGTTCTCCCAAGTCGGCGGCTACGACAAGGCGTACCTGAGCGGCTCGACCGGGGACGACACGCTGGTCGGGTACGGCAAGCCGCGGGCGACCTACGCCGGGATGGGCAGGTTGTCGGGGACCGGGTATTTCCTGGAGGTTTATCAGTTCGAGGAGGTGTATGCGAACCTTCTGACGGGCAACGACACGGCCAGCCTGTACGACGGCAGCACCAACGACTACTTCTGGGCGAAGGTGGGGGCGGCAGTGCTGACGGACGGGACGGTGAATCCCAGCACCGGGGACCTGATGACGCCCAGCACGTATTACTACAAGGTGTACGGGTTCGACAGCGCCGCCAACGACCACGTGAACCTGTACGCCACGAGCGGCGGCACGAACACCAAGAAGGTCATCGCGCCGCTGGATTACCTCCTGGCGATTACGGGGACGTGGATCGACGCCCCGTGAGGTGAGGCCCGCGGGCCTATGAATTTCCGCTTTTTTCGCGACTATGCGGTCCCAGAGAGGCGGACGGGAAGTTTTCAGAAGATCCAGCGGACGCCAAAATAGGGAGTGAATCCGGGCTCCAGGACCCGGGTTGGCGGGCCGGGGAAGTAGCTCGGGCCGCGAAGCCGCAGGTCGAGGTGTTCCTGGTACGTCCGGTCGAACAGGTTGTCGATACCCGCCACGATGTTCAAGTTCTTGTGGAAGTTGTAGTAACCGCGCAAGCTCCAGACGGAAAAGCCGGGGGTGGCCTCTTCGATGACCTCCCGGGTTCCGAAGAGCCGGATGGTGCCGAGGCGGTGTTGCGAGTGGACCATGCGGGCGGCCAACTCAATGCCCCAGCGGCGGCCCTGGTCCGGGTCGTGCAGCCGCAAGCCCACCGTGCTCTCCAGCGGCGGGATCATCGGCAGAGGCGCGTGGAGCTCTTGGTCGCGGCCCTCGACGTACGACATCTTGGCGAACGGGCTCAAGCGCGGCGCCAGGTCGTACTCGGCGGTGCATTCGAAGCCGGTCAGCGTACCCAGGCTCGTGTTCATGTACCGCAAGAGCCTCGCATCGGAGAACTCCACCACCGTCTCATCGAAGAACGTGATGTAGTCGTCCACCCAGGCATAGAAGTAATTGGCCCGGCCGCGGAACCTTTCGTACTCTGCGCTCAGGCCTGCGTCCACTTGCCAGTCGCGCTCGGGCCGCAACCTTGGATCGCCGATCATCCGGGTGAAGCCGCTCTGCATCAGGCTGAGGAACAGGCCGTCGGCATAGCGCTCGATGAGCGTGGGAGGACGCTGCCCGTGGCCGAGGCCGCCGCTGAAGGTCCAGTGCTCGTTCAGCTTCAGCTTGTTGCTCAGGTAGAAGGCGTAGAGCACGTCGTCTTGGGTCAGGAACTCGTCGAATCCGGGAAGGCTGGATTCGGGGCGGAGGTCGCCCGCCCGGGCAGTAGTGCGGGTGAAATCCAAGCGGCCGCCCAGCGAGAGGGTCCACGCATCGGTGACGGCCTCGGACCATTCCGCATAGAGCCCCGGATCGGCCATCCAGGCGTGGGGCATGTTGGTGGAGAAGTTGTCAGGCACGTTGTTGTGCGTAAGGGTGAAGTTCTCCCGGATCACTTGCGTCACGTAGCGGAAATCGGCTCCCAACGTGAACTGCCCGCTCTCGACCTCACCGAACGTGATCGCCGACCGGATGCCGCTGGTGCCCACGGCGCCGCCGGTGTTCGCACTGAGGGAATTGGTGCCGCCCATCTCGTGGTTGAGCGCGGCCTCCACCCGCTCAATCACTGGGAAGTCCGCGTTTCTCGACGTGTCGCCCGCGAACCGGGTGCGGTTGTGCCAGGCGCCGACGACCAGTTTGCTCCACGGGGCCGAGGGGTCCTCGTCGACCACCTGCGTTTCAAACCCGTAGGTCGCCAGGAAATTGATGTCGAAAAACTGGCAGGGATACTCCGTGTCGGTCTGATCCAGGCGCTGGAAGGCGAAGTCGATGCGCTGGTAGGGATTGATGTCGTAACTCAATTCGCCCCAGAAGTCCTGGTTGTGGTAGCTCGACGGGATCTTCAGATCGTTGCCGGCTTCATAGTCGCTGCCTTTGCGATCGCCGTAACTGAAGCGGAACCCCCAGTCGCGGCCGCCGCCGTAGACTGTCTCGCGGCCGTAGAGCTGACCGCCGTTGGTGCGGAGGTTGCCGCTGCTGTCGAAATGGGCCTGGAAGCCGTCGGCGTGCCGCTCCGTGGGCGCCCGCTGCACGTCCACAAAGGCGAATCCCGGACCGTAACGAAGTCCGTAGGGTCCCGGCAGCACGACGACGTCTCCGACCATGCCCGGATCGATCTTATTGAGCATCGTATCCAAGTCGGGCCGGGCGGGCGTCCAGTACACTCCATTGGCCTGGGCATAGATCTGGCCGGCCTTGTAGCCGCGGATGTGCGGATCGAACGCTACCGGGTTACGGCGCTGGACTCCCACGCTTTGCACCGAACTGGCCTCGCTAAGAAATTGGCTCAAGTCGGTCGGCACTTGCGCCGTGGCCTCGGCCCCGGAGGCAACCTCCATCGTAGGGGCTTTAGCCCACTGCTGTTCTTGCCGACGGTATGACGCCAAGATCGATGCCTGGCCTGGTGGCGGTGGCCCGTACTCTTCGATTCCCGGCAGCCCACCGGCTAAAGGCGGCTGCCCGCCGCCAGTCAGAGGCGGCTGCCCAGTCACCTGGAACATTCCCGAGACCAAGCGGATGATTCCGCCCACCGGGAACAGAGGCTCGTCGTCGAACTCAGAGTCGGCGGCGCGGACGTCGACAACCAGACTGCTCAGTCCGGTTAGCAGGATTGCAAGAACGACACATCCGGTCTTTTTCATGGGTTCCCTACTATCTTGCAGGGTCTTTCTTCTGCGAAAACCGCTATAAGCGGAACAATCGTTTCTCTCTTCGACGGGAACGCGCCCTGACCTTTAGTGGTAGCCGGCCGTGTTTCACGCGATTGCCGCCCTCCGGCCAGCGAAGCCCCTCGCGTTTTCGGAGGGCTCGGGGCGGCGGGTCGATAGGCGGGCAAGATGCGTAGACTTTGCGGCCGATTCCGCAGACGTGTTCGACGACTTCTATGAAAGGGAGCCTAGCCAGCACGGCAAAGAATCCCGTGAGGCTCGCCGACTCGTCCGGCAATCTATCGCGGTCTGCACCCCCCAAATGTCCTACAGCGGCCGACCCAACGTGCTGCCCCGATTGTTTTCAGGGTGGGTCCGCATTAAGATAGAGTCTGCCGTTGTACGCCACCTCAGCCCTTGGGGCTCGACAGACGTGATGGTCCAGCCCCACGCTGGAAACAGCGACTCATGATTCCCTCCGGGCACACATTCAACGCTCGGGTTTTGCCCATCCCGTATCGTCCCATCCGATTCGTGGACAAGGGAGCCGTCGGGGAGGTATGGAAGGCCTTCGGGCCGGGCGACTTGGCCGTCGCCGTGAAGATCGTCGATCTCTACGGCCGCGAAGGCATCAAGGAGTTTGAGGGGCTCCAGCGGATCAAGAACATCCGTCACCCCAATCTCGTCCCGATCATCGGGTACTGGCTGATCGAAGGGGGCCAGATCGTCGAACCCATCTCCAGCGGCCTGTCTGGCGCCGCGATGGGGTCCCAGCCGGTGAGCCCATCCTCTTCAGATGCGGGTGACAGCCAAGCAGTGGCATCGGGGCCCGCAACGCTCGTTATTGCCATGGGGTGGGGAGAGAAGAGCCTTTTCTCGCGTCTTAAAGAGTGTCTTAAAGAGTGTGGGACGGAGGGAATCCCTTGGGAAGAACTCCTCGGGTACATGGACGATGCGGCCAAAGGAATCGACTACCTGAACGCCGGTCCGCCGGAGCCCGGAGTCCCGGGGCCGGGGACCCCAATTATTCACGGCGACATCAAACCGCAAAACATGCTCATCGTCGGCGATGGCGTCCAGGTCTGCGATTTCGGTCTGGCCCGGGCGGTGGCAGCGGCGCGGAAAACAACCACGGGAATGGGCACGGTCGCTTACGCCGCGCCCGAACTGTTGCACGGAAAACCGCATCGCACCAGCGATCAGTACTGCCTGGCCATTAGCTACGTCGAACTCCGTACCGGCCGATTGCCGTTTGAGGAAGACCTCACTCCATCCGAGGTGCTCCTGCGCCACGAGAGGGGTGAGCTGGACCTCTCGCGACTCGCGCCCGGCGAACGCGAGGTTATTCGCCAGGCCACTTGCCCGGATCCGGACCAGCGATGGCATCTCTGTCGCCACCTGGTGAAGGCTTTGCGGCGGGCGTGTGAGGCCGAAGCGGCTGCTGCCGAGGGGCAGCCGGCGCAGCGCGAGCCTGCGAAGGCACTGGAACCGAGTCGCGAGCCGGCGGAAGATACGGGCCCTGTGGGCAGAACCCTGGTAGTGGACCAGCCGCCGGGGGCTGAGCTGACGCTGACGCCCAGTTTGCGGCAGGTAGCCGAGACAGTGCGTTTGCACCCCAAGCCTTCCGAGCCAACCCCCCCGCCGCGCCCGCGCCGAGGGCGCTGGCTCGCGGTGCTGCTGCTGCTCCTCATCGCAGCGGGCGGAGGCGTCATGGCGTATCCGCCGGCGCGCCATTTGGTCATAAATCTCTTCAAACGGGAGCCGCAAGAGCCGCCGAAGCCGCCCGATGAAAGGGGCGACGTAAAGAACGATATAACTCCGCCAATGGATCCGGTCAAGGCAATACGAGCCCTGATCAAGGCAGGCAAGTTTGCCGAGGCAGCGCGCAACCTGAAGCCGGAGCTGAGCAAAAAGGACTATGACGAACTGCTCAAGGAGTTGGATGAAGCTTGGTTGGGACGGATTGCCGAGTTGAAAAACCAATCGAAGCACGGCGAAGCGATCCGAGTCTTTGAGGAGGCTGCCTGGAAGTGCATCGACAGCGAGGACGAGGGAACAAAACAACTCGCTCAGTTAGTCGCTCTCTGGTCGAGGCGAATAGAGGAACTGGGCAAGGGAGGCCAGTTCAAAGAGGCCCTTGAGGAGTTGAGTGCGGTTCCCGACGGCAGCGAGGCCGCCAAGGAAAAGAAGAGACTGCTTCAGGAACTCCGCGGCGAGTGGCAGACGCAGTTCGTCGGTTCGCTGAAAGACGCCATCGCAAAAGGGGACTTCAAGCCCGCCCGCGACAGGCTTGAGAACGCCCCCGGAGAAATCGTTGACAAGAAGGACAAGAAGCTCCTGGAGTCGTTGTATGCCGACCTGGTGAAGGCGGAGGTCGGCTACTTGGTGGGCCAGAACAAGGCCGAAGCGTTTGAAAAGGCCGCCAAAGCGATCGAAAAGGTGCTGGAGACTCGCGACCACGGCCCTTTGGAGATCGGCGCCGAGGCAAAGAAGGCAATGCGAGAGGAAGTCCGAAAACCCTGGATAGGTCAACTGGAGCGCGATTCGACGAGCAAGCCGGACCCCCAAGTCGTGGTGAATGTGCGGAATACCTGCGAGAAGATCCAGAAGCACTTCCCAGAGAGCCCCGAAGCTGCGCTCTTCCGGGCCAGAGCGCTGGTGCATCAAGGCAACTTCACAGATGCGATCAAGGACCTGGAGAAATCGTCGGGCCTGAAGGAACCTTACGACTTCCTAAGGCGCAGACTGAAGTCTATTGCCGAGTACCGCTTGAACCTTCCACGCTCCGGATGGAAAGAAGAACTCGCGAAGGTCTCGAGCCTGACCGTCACATCGACGCCGGATCCGCTGCAAACGGATGAGTGGGAACGGCCGCTTATCGAAAGGATCAAGAGAGAGATCGAGAAGAAGATTGCGGATGAACAAGCGGGGACGAAGCCGGCGCAGTTCAGGAATCTCCTGGACCTCGTCAAAAAGCACGTGAGGGACGTGAAGAACGCGAAGGATGCGGATTTCGCAGCGGCAACCGATGCGCTCCAGAAGGCCCGAAAACTGGCTACGGAGCCGGCCGAGATCAGCGAGTGCGAGTTCTGGCGTGCGGTGATCGACCTTGGCAATCCGCAAGCCAGCCCGGATCCAGTGGCGATCGCCCTCGATATGGCCGGCAAGTTCCTGACGCCAGGCACGCCCTTCAAGCCGGGGTTCGACGAGATTCAAACGCTCTGCGACGCCCTGGGTCAGATGCACTTGAAGCAGAGCTCCGATGAGAAGACCCTGACCGGGCAGCTCGACCGCGCCATCACGCTGGTTGCCGACACCTGTAAACGGCCCGCGAACGCAAACTTGGCCGTCCCGTTAGGAAAGCTTTGGGAAAGGCGTATCGCGATCAGCGTGAAGTATGAGGTGCCCGGAAAGGATGAATTCGACCGGTTCGAGTCGCACTGGAAGCTCTGGCAGGGCGCGCCTCCCGCGGAAAAACCTAAGGTGGACGAGGTGCTGATTGACCTCTGGCAGGGCGAATGCCTGCTGACGTGCAAGCGGCCCCGGGAGGCACAGCAGAAGCTTGCGCCGCATTTCGACGATAAGAAGAAACTGTCGGCGGAGTGGGTCCCTTACGCGCACTACGTTTGGGCTTGGACGCTCAGCGATACTACGGGTTGGCAAGGGGTCCTCGACCGGTTGAATCAGGCGTTTCCGGAGGGCGCCGAGCCCCCGGCCATCCTGATGGTGCAGGCGCGGCTTAGTAACGCCGCGAAGTTGGCCGTTGAGGCGTCGGCCAGTCTCCGGCCCACCGGGCAGCCGACGGCTCTGACGCCTAACCCCTTTGGCGATCCGGATAAAGCCAAACAGCATTATTACAGGCTTCTGAAACTCGCCTACGACAACCTTCCGAAGGGCGAGCACCCGCAGGCACTCAAGATCGGTCTGGCACTGGCGGCGTGGTACAAGCCGGACCCTCGCAATTCGTCTCTTGCACAGCAATTAACGGCAGATTTGGTGAAGCTCGAGGACCTTAAGTTGGGATCCGATGCGGCTCCTGTGCTTTATGTGTATCTGCGAAGCCACCTTGAGCCCCCCGACCCGAAGAAGGGTCCGGATATTCTGGACGCGTGCGTGCGCCTCTTCAGGAAGTTCGTACCCCCAAGCTCGAAGCTTACCCCCGAAGAGGCCGCGATCCTTTATGAGAAGATCCTGAAACCGGCCGAAACTCTGACGGCCAAGATGAAAGAGGACGTGAAGAACTTAACCCGATTGGAGAACTTTTATGCAGCGGCCGGTGAGCTGATCTGGAGCCACAGAGCGCTCAAGTGGTCGGAGAAAGTGGACAGTCTGACCAAGGCCGAACAGTTGTTCGACTCCGCGATCGAGTACCACCAGCGCCGCGATCAAACTGGCCAGCCTTCCGCGAAACTCGCCGAGTACTATACCAGGCGTGGGGAGTGCCGCATGAAGCGCAGGCCATTGAGAATCAAAGAAATCACAGACGATGCGGAACTGGCCGTGAAGAACGATGACGGTTCCTATCGCGCCCAGGGGCTGCTGGCCGGCGTCTTATTTCACCGGGGAGCGTGCGAGGTTGCTCGCGACAAAATGCTGGCTGACTTCGGGCGATCGATTGACAATTACAACAAGGCTGTCAACAATCCGCGCTGCACGCTGTGGGAGAAAGCGGAGTACCTTCTCGGCCTCAGCAGCGCGCACGTTTACCGGGGCAACTACAGCAGCGTCAACCGGGCGGAAGACCTGAGGCTGGCTGTGGAGAAGGCCCGTGAGGCAAACGGCTTAGTGGGGCAAACCGACGATCCCGCATATCTTGCCTTAGGCAATGCCTACGAGGACATTGCGTGGCTGGGCGAAACTGATCCCGAGAAGAATTACCAGGAAGCCATTCGCGCATTCGAGTTGGCCGTGGAGAAGGCGACGGACAAAGCCGCCGCGCACTGCAGCCTTGGCCGCTGCTATTACAAAGCGCTCGCGATGACATGCGTGGACCCTACCAGGCTCAAGGGCATGCGCGACAAGTGGCAAGTGATCAACGCAGCGAAGGGGAACCTCGAAAAGGCGAGATACATCCTGAAAGAAGTCACTCGCGAAGACCCTACCCTTGTGGACGTCTTTCGCTGGCTGGGTCGTGTGTACCA
This sequence comes from uncultured Planctomycetaceae bacterium, assembly GCA_964354245.1. Taxonomy (GTDB): domain Bacteria; phylum Planctomycetota; class Planctomycetia; order Pirellulales; family Thermoguttaceae; genus CAYGZI01. The sequence goes on along the minus strand of CAYGZI010000159.1, from coordinate 2,460 downwards.
GTATCTCGGAAACCTCTACTGGAACCTGAAAGATCAGAAAGAGGCTGAAAAGTATTACGGCGAGGCCGACGATTGCTACAAGAAGGCAAAGGACTCAGCCGTGAAACAGGAGCTTCCAGAGCGCGCGCAAGAGGTAGCCACCTGGGCCGCCTTCCCCTTGGACAACGAGATGATGCCCAAGGAGAAGAGGTCCGCAGAAGCGCGAAAACGCGCAGAGCAATTGACGAAGGACCTCCCGGTCTCCCCCGGGCAGGTACTCGACCCAGCCAAAGAAAAGGCCTGGATCGAGGCTAAGGCTTACGAGCTAGAGGACCCCACGGACGAGTCCAAGCAGCAAAAGGGAATCTACGACGATGCACTGAAAGGCGTGCCTGAGTCGGATCCGACGGCCACGAAGCTCTGGCTCGCCCGGGCAGGGTACCATCTGAAGCTGGTCAACCGAAAGTACCTCAGCGACCCTGAAGCCGCGATTAACGCCGCGCAGGACGCGGTCAAGGATGCGGAAGAGGCATTGAAAGCGCCTCCCCTCATCGACCCACCTATCACCGCCCACTACCAAGCGGCCCAGGGATACTATTGGAAGTACTACTTGGAGGAAAAGCAAAAACGACAGAAGATGCAGGATTGGCATTCGGGTAAAGGACATATTGAGCAGGCGATTGCCCTCACGCCGGAACGCTTGCCGTCGCAACGCTTTCAATGCGTATGTTGGGGTCTATACTTTTACGGTCTTAGAACAAAAGAAGAGTTCCTTGGCGGAGAAGGACTAGAGGCGTACAGACAGTTCATTGAGTGGCAGAATGAATTCGTCCGGTTAGGGAAGATTGTTCCGCAGCCAAAGGATGAACTGATCCGAAAGCGTTTGGAGAACGGCGTGTCGGACTTGAAGGGCCTCTTGGATGATGCGATTAAGTGCTGCGCGGATTGCGATGAGACGATGCGGAAAAAGTGGGGTAGCACGGCCAAGGTGTGGGAGCAGATGCGCAGCCAACTTCCGACCCCGAAGGCGGATGAACAACCATCCCGGGATTGACCCGCTTCCATGGATCGACCCGAATGGCGTAATGATAGACTTCCGCTCCCGCAATTCCACGCCCATTTCGGGCGGCGTCCAGATCGGGCCAAACGGCACGATGCGGAGTACACGGGTAGCTAGAAAGAAGGAGGACGACCCATGGCGACGGTTCCACTGACGCCGCGGCGAGGCGGATTGTGCATTGCCGATTCCGCCCTGGCCCCGGCGGACATTATCGTCACGACCGCCAACGCGGCGGTGTCCCGGGTGATCCGGGCTTCACCGGATCGTCGGTCAGTCACTGCATGCTCTACGCGAGCCGCGGCCGGGTCATCGAGGCCATCCACGACGGCGTCGTTTGCCGCGCGCTCTCGAAAGCGCTGACCGGCGCGACCCTCGCTGTCGCTTACCGCTGCAAGAACCTCAGCCCTAAAGTCGCCGAGGTGGTCGTCGCCTACGCCCGCTCCAAGGTGGGGCGGCGCTATGACTTAACCGGGGCCCTGGGCGGCGGAGCGCACAAGAACCCGGCCGCTTGCACGGCGCTGCTTTACCCCGGGCTGGGCGCGACCGCGCCCGCGTTCTGCGCCGTGGCCGGCGCCGGGATGCTGCAATCCCCAAGCCGCTACTACTGCTCCGAACTCGTGCTGGAGAGCTTCAAGCAGGCGGGAATCTACCTGATTGCAGGCGATCCCAGCACAAGTGTTCCGGAAGACATCGTTACCGCGTGGGAGCGCCGGAAGCTCCAGTATGTCGGCCACTTGCGGTGACCGCGGCGGCCGCGGTGGTGTATGAGCCAGCGATTGTTGGAGCGTACGTTCGACGACTCGATTCCGCGGCTGACTTCCGGTCGAAGCGTCTGCTCAGCGCGATCCAGCGGCTGGAAGCCGTGGATGTCTGCCAAGGTGAGTGCCCGGTTTGCCTTTCACCAGGACCCGGGGTCGGGCACAGGGCGAGCCGCTGGCCAGCACGCGCGGGGTTCATAGCGAGGGCGGCGGTATTCTCGTTTCCCTGCCCGCTATACCCCTTGGCCAAGCGGACCTCCGCCAGGTTCTCGATCGTCGGGTCGGCGATCCATCTCGTACCTTCCTTTTCGACCAGCACGGTCCAGAAAGCCGCGTAGGCCCGCTCTTCCCAGTCGGGATCGAGCCTGCGGTTGCCTTTGACTCCCTTCGCCCGATTGGACTTCGGGCCGACGACTTTGTAGCCCCAAGGGGGCTTTCCGCCGGTGTGCTTACCCTGCTGGCGCAGGATGACCTTGGCGGCCGTGAGCGTGCAAGAGGGCTGCCGCCCACGGGATGTGGACGTGACGAGGGTGCAGAAGGTTCTCCAGCAGCAGGAGGCATACCTGGGTCGATCAGCGCTCGGCTGTCGGGGGTGAGCGATCAGCGGACAGCGTTCTGATAGCTGGTGGCGGGTGGCGGGAGACGGGGGGCGGTGGCGGGTCT
>CAYGZI010000158.1:0-10671 GCA_964354245.1 uncultured Planctomycetaceae bacterium | reverse complement strand
ACCGGGCCCGACAGGCGTACCGGTTCCGCCTTGGGGCGTCTTGCCATGCCTTTAGTGTTGATCATTGAGCATATTTAGTTGTTTTAGCAATCAGATTGGAACTTAAGAAACGACAAGCAGTGTTATGGACAATTGCAATACGAGTGCTTGATACAATAGAGTACGAAATACAATAAGATAGGATGGACGAATGCGAATTGATTTCGAATTACGATTCGAATAAATCCCTGAAATGAGCATCTGATTTCTGAGGAGCTACCGTCGGGGGGAGAAAGCGGGACAGCCAAGTGGGTCAGGCACCCCGTGCCTGACGGCTCGTTCCGCCACACATCATTTGTGGCTCGCTGGCGAACGCGAGGTCGATTTGCCGCCCTTGTCCGCCGACCGCCGCGAAGAATCGCACCGATCCCCACCCCGAACTCCTAGGCCAGAGGGGGTGCGGCAGTACAACTGCCGGACCAACGGGCGACCGCCGCAGCAACATAGAGGCCGGCAAAGCCGGCCGTACGCACTGCACTCCGAACCGCCCACCTTGGATGCCCCGGCGGGGAATGGTACATTGTGGGGGAGAGGGAGCCTGCAACGGGCGAGGCTCCAGCCCTATCCCCCTTCGGAGAGGAGTATGCCCAAAGAAAAACCGTTGGAAGTCGACGGCGTCGTGACCGAGGCCCTGGCCAATACCCGGTTCCGGGTCCAGTTGGAGTCCGGCCACACCGTGATGGCCCACGTGGCGGGCCGGATGCGCAAGAACTTCATCCGCATTGTGCCCGGCGACAAGGTCCGGGTCGAGCTGTCGCCATACGACCTCGGCAAGGGTCGCATCACGTATCGGGAGCGGTAATCCCGTTGATCTTGTGTGGCTGTGCGTATTCATGCTGCTGCGTCCTTGTAGGGCTGGCATCGCCGATGCGGGCGGCATCATAGTGCCCGCATTGGGTGGGATGGCTGTGGGGCTTTCAGGCGTCCCGTGACATGGTCCTCAGGCTGCCGGTCACGGCGTACACCTCCCAAGAAGGGCAACTCTCAATCCGCTCGCGGTTTCACTCAGAGCGTATGCTTTGTAGGAATTCCTCCCGCGCGGCGAATAACTGGAGTGTCGCCGGGGTTGTTCCCCCCGACGGATCCGTGTTTCCGCTGTTGGAAAGGAGAGGTAACTGTGAGAAAGGCCGAGACAGTAGCACGAAATTGGGGTTTTGGGATTGACACGTCGGCGCATTTTGCGCAGATTCCCGGGTCGTTGGACGCCAGGAGGGCTTTGCCAAGGAGGGCGGCGCTATGCCGAGACCCGGAGAGTATCTGCCCGATGCCACCGAAGGCATCACCCGCATCGAGTACTGGATCGAGCCCCGTTGGGTCGGTCCGCATGGTGGGCGCGTTGTTGACCTAGCGGTAGAGGTTGGCGTCGCCGGCGGTGAAGCCGATGGGGTCTTCGGAGAGCCAGCGGCCGATGGTTGGGTCGTACCAGCGGTGGAGGTTGTTTTGCAGACCGGTCGAGTCGTCGAAGAGGCGGCCCGTGAAGGCGAAGATCAAGTCCACCGCTCCGTTAGTCTCGCTGGTAAGCTTCCCAAACGCATCGTACACACGATGATTCACGATGGTGGTCGTGTCGGTGGCTGGGTTGTACCGCGCTATGTCCCGCACAGTATTCAGGTTGTCCCCGAGGGCCCAGTAGATGTCGCCGGGCTCGTCCGGGGCGGTGAGTTTCTCGTCGGATAAGAGGAGATCCACGACAGGGGCCCACAGAGATATCGGGATTTCAGATCTGAGAGTTCAGGGCCCTCGAAGCGGAAGAGCATCTGGGACGCGTTTTCCCGGGTCGAGAACGGCGTCTGGTCGTAGGCGTAGTATTCGCGGGAGACCCCTTGCGGCCCGGCGCCGTCGGGGTCCAGGGTCTTGCCCACCAGGCGTTCATTCAGGTCGTACTTGTACTGGACCGCCTTGGTGGCGGCCGTACCTACCCCGCCGGACTGCTCCGTCACGCTCGTTAGCCGGTTCCGATAGTCCCAAGTGTACTCCGTCACCGCCCCAGTGGCAATGTTGGTCCGCTTGGTCGGGTTGCCGTTGGCGTCGTAAGTGTAAAATTCGTCGGTCTGGTAGTTGTAGTCGGCGGCGGCGAGTTGGCCGGTCGAGGGCGTCGAAGGTGAAATAGACCAGCTTCATGGTCACGGTCCCGGTCGGGCCGCTCTGGAAGACGCGGCGGAGGCGGTTGAGGTTGTCGTAGACGTACTCGATGACGCGGTTGAGGCCGTCGTAGGTCCAGGTGGTGGTATTGTTGACGGGATCCTTCAGGGTGAGCCTGTTTCCGCCGGCATCATAGGTGTGGGGAGTGCGGCGACTTTAGCACAGCTCCCGACCTACTTCGCGGGCTTCTTGGGCTTGGCCGCCCACGGGCCGAGGCCGTAGTCCTTGGGCTTGGTGTGTGAGGAGTCGATGTCGCCGCCGCTGTCATCGAGATCCTCGCCCACGGAGTAGACTAGCCAGCCGTCGGGCAGCTTCTTGACCACCAGCGGCTTGTCGGTGAAGGGATCCGTGGTCGCGTCGGCGGGCAGCCCGAGTTCGGAGAGCTTGGGCACCTCGTTGCTTCCCGGCGGGACGCGGGCCTGGAGGGCGTTGATCACGCGCAGGCATCGGGCCAGGGCCCGGGTCCGCACCGCGGCATCGTAGCTGCTTTGGACCGCCGGGAAGACCTGCCGCGCCAGCGCGCAAAAGCGGCTATGAAGGGTCCCATCAATCCGGCTGCGGCTGGCTTTGGCCCGCTCGTAAGAAAGGTCGGGCAGTTTCAGAAGCGCCTCCATCAATTCCAGATACTTGGACTCGTCGTAGTTCCACTGCGCGCGGATCGGCCATACGTTCCGGCCGGGGATCGCGGCATATTGGTCCAGCCCGTAGACCCGCTCGGTTTTCATGGCCCAGCGAAAGCCGTCGAGGTTCTCCTGGCAGGCCAGCTCGGCGTCCAGCTCCTTGCGGAGTTCCTTGGAGACGGGCCCGGCCTGGAGCGCGTCGTTGGCCGCTTGGAGGCCCATGGTCTTACACGCCACGGCCACCAGATAGCCGACAATCATCGGCTCTTGCTCGAAATGCCGCGCCAGGCGCATGATAAGGATCGAGTCGCGCAGGGCTTCGTCGTACTGTTTCACGGCGAGTAAGTAGTACACCCGCACGTACAGCACGCGGACCGGCACACGATGTTTGCTGAGGCGGTCCGAGTCCAAATCGGAGACAAATGCCGCGTAGTCGATCTGAGGATCGTACTCCTCGCACGCCGCGGCTTGCTCCAAGAGCGGCAGGACCTTGGGGTATGAGTCGAACGCCGTTTTGATGGTCTTCTGCTCTTCGGCGCTCAACGGGCGGTCAAAACGGTCCGGTCTGTCCCAGATCGGGCCAAGCTCCTTGAAGATCGCGTCCAGGTCCGACTCCGCCCGGCGGAGGAACGTCGCGGCGTTCTTCTCCGGCGGGACCGCCTTGGCCGCGAAATCGCCCCAGCTCAAGGGCTCGCCCGCCGCCCGAATCGCCGCCAACTGCGCCCCCAGGCGCCGGTCGGTGCTCGCAACCAAATAGGCCAGCACGAGAAGAGCGATCGCCGCGCCGGCTGCGCCGACGATTCCGGTCCATTTGAGAATGGTCATTGCAAGCTCCTTTTCAATGACGAATGTCGAAAACCAAATGTCGAAGGAGTGACGAAACACGAAGCTCGAAACAGACGCTCGCACCTGCCCATTCGTGCTTCGTCATTCGGTCATTCCTTCGACATTTGGCTTTCGTCATTCGTGCCTTCTGAATGGGTCGGGCGGGCGGCGCGATGCGGCCAGTCGCTCGTAGGCCCAGCGGCCCGTGGCCTCATCGGTGATCGCGGCGATGTCCGCGGCCACGTCGGCCGCCTGTTTGGAGACCGCGGGCGGGCCCATGATCCGGGCCAGCCGCTCCTTGCCCTCCACCGCGATCCAATAGTTCAGCAAGACCCCGAGCAGGATTGCCGCAGCCACCGCAGGCCAGTAGACGCGCTCCCAGCTTGTAGGGCCGGCTGTGCCGGCCGGTTCTTCCGATGGCGGGATACTCCCGGCCGGCACAGCCGGCCCTACGGCTTCTCCGCACCCCACGGCTGCCAGAACCCGCCCGCGCAGCGCCGCGTCCGCCCCGCGAGGCGTCGCTTGGCGGAGAATCCGCTCCATCTCCTCGTCTTGCGGATCGTTACTGTTGTGAATGTCCATGCTCATGACTGCTCCCTCACGAGCCAAGTGCGCATCTTGGCCAGGGCCGCGCGATAGCGCGTGGCGGCCGTGCCCTGCGGCAGGCCGGTCACTTCGGCAATCTCGCGGAACGTCAGGCCCGCGTAGACCTTCAGCTCGACGAGTTCCCGCAGTGGCGTCTCCAAGCCGGCCAGGGCCTTGGCGACCGATTCGGCCGCTTCCCGGGCCTGCACTTCGTCACCGCCGGCCTCGCAGAACAGGTCCTCGGCCAGCGGAAGATTCTCCCGGCCGGCAGAGCCGGCCCTACGGTTTCTACGGCTTCGGCGGGCCAGCCGCGCTGCCTCGTTCCGCGCGACCGTAAACACGTAAGCCGCCAGGTTGTCCACCGCACCCAGGCGCTTGCGATTCCGGGCCAGGCGAACGAAGGTCTCTTGGAGCACGTCGGCGGCGTCTTCGCGCGAGCCGAGCCGTACCACCAGGTAGTGGTGGACGCGGTGGGCGCAGGCGTCATAAAGGGCGGCAAAGGCTGCGGGGTCGCCTTGCGCCAAGCCCTGGCTCAGGTTCTCCATCGGCCGCTCCGCTCACTTGCCGGGCCCCCTAAGATATAGACCCCTTGCCGCGTCCGATTTATTGACTCTGTTGCACGAAAACGCGATCCTCTTCACGTGTACGCAAACTGTGCCGTCGCCGTACACGCCTTCGAGGCCGCCAGCCGCACCCAATGGGCGCTGAAGCCCGGCGGGAACTCGTGGTGATGATACCTGCCCACGTCGAAGGCGGCGTACTCGTGCCAGGTGCCGTCGCCGAGGAAATCGACTTCGGCCCGGAACGAGACGGCCTCGCCGAGGTCGTGGCTCACGTGGAGGCACTTCCGATCGAAGCCGGTCATCAGGAAGGGATCGGAGGGGACGCCGGGCTGCACCGCGGTCTTGTGCCACGGGCCGCCCCAGCCCTGCGGCTTGCCGAAGCGCCACAGGTCGTCGGTCGTGCCGAACCAGAGGTTCGACTGGGCCTCGCCGACGTACAGGTTTCCGCCCGTCGGCGCGGCTTCATCGCCGGCCATGACGAGCATCCCGCGCCAGGAGCAGAAGTCCGGGATCTGGCGCAAGTGCTGGCAGATCGGCTTGACGCCCCAAACGTGGCCGCCGTAGACCATGCGAGGAAGCTCGTAGAAAAGTCCGTGGGCGTCCATGAGGAACCGCTCGGTCTCGACCTCGCGGATCCGCGGCCACTCGGTGTACCAGGCATGATCGTGGCAGTGGCTCCCCTTGGGCAGCCGGTAGGTGGACCACTTCCCCTTGGCAAAGACCTTCAGGATCGCGGAGGCCCGGTCCCAGCCGGTGGCGAAGATGCCGCCGTGGGCGTCCGGGGCGGCATTGACGTCGCAAAACGCCGTCCGCTCGACGATCTCCCATCGCCCACCGGTCCACTCGGCTAGGCGCCCGCCGGTGGAGACGCCCTCGGTGCTGTCGCGCTCGCCGTAGGTGTTGTTGGCCACCACCACGCGGCGGAAGGCCGAAAAGCCGCCCTTGAAATGCACTCGCGACCCCTTGGGCAGGTCCAGCTCTTTCGAGAGGTCGAAGAGCGGCCGCACGCGGAGCGTTGTCACGTCGGCCTCCCAGAACTCGCCCTCCATGCCGAGGAAATAGACCTTGTTGGCCGGATCGGTGAGGTGCGTCATGGTCGCCGTCAGGCGCGAGCCGGCCAAATCTTGAAACGTGCGGACATTGCGGTCGGCGTCGATGATGTGCGGCCCGATGATCATCTGCGTGCTGGGGGCGTGGACGAAGCGATTGGCATACGTGCCGACCACGCTCTCCGGGCGCTTGCGCAGCGTGAAATCGCCGTCGAGCTCGTACAGGCCCGTACACGAGCCGGTCCCAGCCTTATGGGCGACGTAAGTGATGAGCCACAGACGATCGGCCCACGGCACCAGCGCGCCGATGCCGCACTCGCTCCGCGGTCCTTTCAGCCCGGCCGAGACGGCCAGCTTGGGGACGACGCCGCTGGGCGTGATCCAGGGGGCTTGCGGGACTGTAGGGCCGGCTTTGCCGGCCGGCTCTTGGGACGGCGAGGTGTTTTCGGCCGGCACAGCCGGCCCAACGGACCGGACACTCTCGGCCGGCAGAGCCGGCCCTACCGGCTCTCCCGATGCGCTCGCCACGCCCAGCGCGGCGGCGGATCCCAGAAGTCCGCCCGCGCCAACGAACTTCCGCCGCGTCAGTCCCGGCGGATTCGGCGCCGATGGCGCGCTCTGGCTGTCGCGTGGATCCATGGTCGCACCTTTCTTTCACGGTCCCGCCGTGCTCTCGCGAATCTCGCGCTTGCTCCGCTCCGCGCGCTGGCGATAGTCCAGTGCCTCCTTGTCGGCCGGGCTCAGACGCAACGCCGCATCCAGGTCGGCCAGCGCCGAGTCGAAGTCGCGTTTGTAGTAAAAGACAATGCCGCGATGCACCAGCGGCCGGCAATCGTTGGGGGCCAGGCGGATCGCGTCGGTGTCGTCGGCGATCGCCCGGCTGTAGTCCTCGCGGCCCAGCGCCGCGCCTGCGCGCAACCGATAGGCCCGCCAGCTCTTCGGGTCCAGCTCGACCGCGCGCCCGGCGTCGGACGCGGCGAGATAGAACTCGCGCTTTAGGAGGTAGGTCTCGCCCCGCTCCAAATAGCCCTCAACGGCCTTGGGCTCCAGTCGCACGACGTCGCCGAAATCGGCGATGGCCGCACCCAAGGCCCGCTGGTGGCGATAGGCGACTGCCCGCCCAAGGTACGCGGGGGCATAGTCGGGCTGGAGGCGGATCGCCGTGGTGAAGCTGTCGACCGCCTTGTCCATTTGGCCCGTTTCGCGGAGGGCGACGCCCCGGGCGCAGTGGGCCGCGGCCATCTCCGGACGGAGCTGGATCGCCTTGTCCAGGTCGGCCAGAGCGGCTTTCCAATCGGACGCGCCAGTGGCCTCGCCGCGGCGATAGTAGGCCGCAGCATCCTCGGGCTCGCAACGGATCGCCTCGGTGAAATCGGCAATGGCCCGCGCGCGATCCCCCTGTTGGACAAAGGCCAGCCCGCGATCCACGTAGGCCGCCGCGCTGCGGGGCTGGAGCCCGATCACGGCGTCGTAGTCGTCCATCGCAATCGGGAGCTTACCCATCTTGAGGGCGAGCGCGGCGCGGGCCTTGCGCGCGGCCGCGTCGTCGGGGTCCACGCGCACCGCCTCCGTGTAATCGGCCAAGGCACTCACCAGATCGCCCTTCTTCTCGAAGGCCTCGCCGCGGCTGGTGCAGGCTGCCGCGTAGCGGGGATTGAGCCGCAAGGCCTCCGTGAAATCGAGGATCGCCGGGTCCAACCGCCCGCGCTCCAGTTGTGCGGCTCCGCGGAGCCGATACGCCGAGGCGTCCTTGGGATTCAGGCGGATCACGTCGGCAAAATCGGCCATGGCTTCGTATAGTTGGCCTCGCCCCAACTCCATCAGCCCGCGGTTGTAGAACGCCTTGAGGTCGTCGGGATTGATGCGCAGGGCCTCGGCGAAATCGGCCGCCGCCGGCTCCCACTGCTCCCTGGCCACAAACGCGGTGGCCCGGTTGTTGTACGCCTCGGCGTATCGCACCTTCCACTGAAGGGCCTGGGTGAAATCGTCGATCGCCCGGTCGAGGTCCTTCTTGCCCCGATAGGCCATCCCGCGGTGATTATATGCCTCGGCGTACTCCGGACTGAGCTCGATCGCCTTGTCGAAGGCGGCGATGGCCTGCGCATAGTCCTTCTTGTCCAGCCGGGCCAGCCCGAGCAGGTTGTGGGCGTCGGCCAGTCGCGGCATCAGCTCGGCGGCCTTCGCGGCATCCCGCTCCGCCCTTTCCCAGTCCAGGCCCCGATAGACCTCCGCCCGCTTCCGATACACTTGCGCATTGCCCGGATTCAGTCGGATGGCCTCGGTCAGATCGTCGATGGCGCGGGCCTTGTCGCCGGCCTTTTCGTAGGCGACGCCGCGACGGTAGTACGCTTCGGCACTGCCCGGGTCGAACTGGATCGCGCGCGAATAATCGGCGATCGCGGCCCTCAGGTCGTCGCGCTTCTCGAATACGCGGCCGCGTTGGGTGTGGGCCTGGGCGTCCTTGGGGCTAAGGCGGATGGCCTCGGTGAGGTCGGCGGCCGCGGTGCGCAGGTCGTCGCGGTCCGCGTAGGCCAGCCCGCGCGCGGAGTACCCCCCTGGTTCCAGCGGCCGCGCGCGGATCACTTCGGTGAAGTCGGCGATGGCCTTGTCGGGAAAGCCGTTGGCGCGGTACAGGTTGCCCCGCTCGCGATAGGCGTCGACGGACCCCGGGTCGAGCGAGATCACCTGAGTCAAGTCGGCGATGGCGGCGAAGGGCTCGCCCTTGTGCCCGTAGGCGATCGCGCGGGTGTAGTAGGCGCCGGTGTGCCTCGGATCGCGGGCGAGGACTTCGCCGATTTTCTCGACGGCGGCGTCCCACTGCTTGGCGTCGAACAGGCGACGGGCCTCGACGTAGAGCTTCTCGGCCGGATCGCGCTGCACTGGGGCGGCGCCGCGGCAGCCGGCCAGGGCGGAAAGGCATACCATCGCGGCGGCCCCGATCCGCCCCATTTGCGATGTCCGCTTCTGCTGTTGGATCATGGTTGACACTCGCCGTGACACTCACCGTATGCGGAAAAAGAGATAGTTCCACTATACCACCGCTGGGGGCCATCGGTCATCCCCCCAATTTGAGACTTATCGTTCGCCGGGGCAGGAGGACAGACATTCCTGTCTGCCCGACATAGACACGAACGCCACGTGCAGACAACAATGCTGGGAGTGAAGGTAGGGGTGAGACACGACAGGAGGGCAGACATTCCTGTCTGCCCAGTGTCGGCGTTGGCGGGAGAGGCAATCAAGAGTGTCTGCCCTCCTCATCAGTCGAGAGGAGCGTTGCCGTGCAGAGACGAACTCGGCTTGTGAGCTTGGCGGCCATGTTGGCGTCGTCGATCGGAATCGCCACTTGGCCTGCCGCCTGCCCCGGCCAGACCCCACCGGAAGAGAAGCCCGCGATCACCCGGGCCCAGATCGAGGCCGACTGGCTCCGCCAGGACGCACTGCGCAAGGCTCCCGCCACGCCCTCGGGCTCCCACGCGACCCGCCAACAGGACGCCGCGGGCGGCTGCGACGGAGTGAAGAACGGCAAATGGGGTTTTCACACCGAGATGGAGCAAGACCCCTGGTGGCAGATCGACCTCCAGCAGCCCACCGCGATCGACCGGCTGGTGCTCTACAACCGCTGCGACCTGGCCGAGCGCAACGCGAGGATCATCGTGTGGGCGTCTGACGACGGCAAGTCGTTCCGCCCAGTGTACCGCCACGACGGCTCCGTATTCTACGGCTTCACGGACAAGAAGCCGCTGGTGGTGTCGCTCAAAGGGCTGAAGACCCGCTACGTGCGCCTTGGACTGAGCGGCAAGAGCTACTTCCACCTGGACGAGGTGGAGATCTATCCGGTCGGCGAAAGCCGCAACGTGGCCCTGGGCAAGCCGGCCACCCAGAGCAGCACGAGCGAGTGGTCCACGGCGAAGAGCGGAAAGCCGGTACCAGCGAAGCTGGTGGCGGAAAGCGGGTCACTGGCGTATGGCGTGGCAGCGGTCGTGGATCGCGGGCTGAAGCTGGCCGCGAGCCAGCGGCGCCTCGGGGCCGGCGTGGATGCCGAGGAGAAGACGCTCCGCGACGCGGCCGAGCAACTGAAGTGCCTCCCCCCGGACGCCCCGGAGCAAGCCCAGCGAGACCTCTACCACCGGGCCCACTGGGCCGTGCGCAAGATGGCGCTGGGCAACGCCCTCTTGGACTTCGACGCGATCCTGTTCTGCAAGTCCGCTCCCACCCGCTTTCCGCACATGTCGGACCAGTTCTACGGCTGGTGGTCGCGGCCGGGCGGGGGCATCTTCATCCTGGAAGGCTTCAAAGGGGACAAAACGGGGACTGGCTCCGAGCCCATTCGCCCGGACAGTGGGAGAGAAGGCCGCGGCGAGGTGCCTGTCCCCGTTTTGTCGCAGCCGAAGGTGCGGTGTCTCACGGCGGGCTGGGCGCCGGGGACCTTTCTGCGGCCCGACCTCTCCTACGACGGCAGGAAGGTCCTGTTTGCCTACTGCAAGTTCTATCCCCACGTGCCCGAGGTGCGCAACAAGGCCGATAAGGCAAACCTGCCAGAAGACGCGTTCTACCACGTCTTCGAGATGAACCTGGACGGCAGCGGCGTGCGCCAGCTCACCCGCGGCCGCTACGACGATTTCGACGCCCGGTATCTGCCCAGCGGCGAGATCGTCTTCCTCTCAACGCGCAAGGGCGTCTTCCTCCAGACCAGCAAGGCGAGCACGGCCGCCACCCAGACGGCCGATCTGCCGGACAGCTACGTCCGCTGCGGCGGCGACAATTACCGCCCGGTGCCGGTCTTCACGCTGCACGCGATGGACGGCGACGGGCGGAACCTGCACCCCATCTCGGCCTTCGAGAACTTCG
>CAYGZI010000157.1:0-10834 GCA_964354245.1 uncultured Planctomycetaceae bacterium | reverse complement strand
CGTCTGGCCGACGCGTGCGGCGTTTCGCCCGACCAGTGGGCCCCCCCCGCCGCACGAATCGAGGCCCGCGTGCGCCGGATCGCTCAAACCGTCAATGCCCGCCGCGGTCTGACCGGAGACGAGCCCGAGCGGATCATCGTCGCCGAGGAGCTCGATCACCACGTGATGGCCGAGGACGTCCCGCGCGCCGTGGTGGCGGAAATCGAGGCCGATCCCCAGCGCTACCCGGGCGTCAAGATCGTCCCGATCCGCCGGCGGACGTATCCGCACGGGCCGCTGGCCTGCCACGTGCTGGGGCATCTCGGGCCGGGTGCCGTGCCCACGCGAAGCGTGGGCATGAATGCCAATGGACATGGCGACGCAAGCGACGCGGTGCCGTCCAGCCGCGTCGGACGCATGGGCGTGGAGCGCCAATACGAGCCCGTGCTTGCCGGCCAGCGCGACGTGGTGCTGACCCTCGATCCCAAGCTCCAGGCCACGGCGGAGTCGCTCCTGGAAGATGCGCTGCGGCGCCGCGCGATCGGCCGGCCAAACGCCAAGCCGTCCGGCGGGGCGATCGTGGTCCTGGACTGCCAGAGCGGCGCGATCCTTGCCGCAGTCTCGGCCCCGCGATTCGACCCCAACCACTTCGCGGGCATCGACGGCGACGAGGCGGCAGCGCTGCTCGACGATCCGGGCCATCCGCTCTTCGACCGCGTCGCGCGCATGGCGATTCCGCCGGGATCGGTGTTCAAAACGCTCACGGCGATCGCGCTCTTGGAGGCGTCGGTCCTTCAGCCCGAGGCCGCGGTGGACTGCCGGGGCTACCTGCACAGCCCGGACCAGTGGCGGTGTGCGATCTATCGGCGTCAGGGCATCGGCCACGGCGAGGTCGCGCTAGCCGACGCACTGGCCCAAAGCTGCAACGTCTACTTCTTCCAACACGCGGCCAGGCTGCGCCCGGAGGACCTGGCAGACTGGGCATCGCGCTTCGGGTTTGGGCAGCCGACCGGCTTGGACCTGCCCGCTGAGGCGTTGGGGACGCTTCCCACGCCCGCCATGCTCAGGGATCGCACGGGCCGCGAGTGGACTGCGGCCGACACGCAGTTGGTGGCCATCGGGCAAGGTCCCCTGGAGGTGACGCCGCTCCAGGTCGCGCGGATGATGGCCGCGGTCGCCAACGGCGGCAAGCTCGTCACCCCGCACGTGGCCGGCGGGCCGGGGCCATTGCCCCAGCCGATCCCCGGCCTGCACCCGGCAACGCTGGCCGCCGTGCGGGAGGGCCTCAATCGCGTGGTGTGCGACCCGAAGGGGACGGGCTACGGCACCGTGCGATTGGACTCGATCGCGATTGCGGGCAAGACCGGCACGGCCGAGACGGGCGACGAAGGCGACCACGCCTGGTTCGCCGGGTACGCCCCCGCCGAGAATCCCGCGATCGTTCTGGTCGTCGCGCTGGAGCACGCCGGCGACGGCGCCGAGGCGGCCGGGCCGGTCGCCAAGCGGCTCGTGCTGCGGTTGGAGCAGTTGGGGTATGTGGGGGGAAGTAGGCGGTAGGCAGTAGGCAGAAGGCAGTAGCGTAGCGGCCGGGCTTGCCTGGCGTTGCTGCCGCTCACGCAAACTTCACCGACGCCAGCTTGCGCCGGATGCCGCGCTGGAACGTGGACGCCGGGTAGCCGAGCACCAGGCCCAGGCCGATCTTGTTCCCCTTGGGAATGCCGTACTTGGTCTTGAACGGCTTGGCGTGCGCCAGCGCGGCCGTGGTGCCCAACATGCAGCTCCCCAGGCCCAACGACTGGGCGGCGATCATCGCGTACGTGGCGGCGATGTGGCAATCGGCCGGGTCGGCCATCGCCTCGGCGAGGAAGAGCATGGCCAGGATCTCGTCCACCACCTTGCGGTCCAGTTCCCGCTCTTGAAACTGGCGGATGCTGCGCCGCGAAAGGAGCAGGGCATCGAGCTGCTCGGCCGTGGCCCGATGGTGCGCCGCGGGAAGATCGACCAACTCGCCGAGCTCGAACCGCCGCCCTTGGACAGTGATGCTCCCGGTCGGGCAGACCGCCGCGCACAGCCCGCAGCCGACGCAGCCCATTTACCACAAAGGCACAAAGGACACAAAGAGGCGGCGATGGGAGTTGGGGAAAATCACCTGGGCGTTCAGCCCGGGAAGGGAATCGACCGGGCGTGGAAGCGACTGCCTAAGGTGTTTATTTGCAACCACTTGCGTCGTCTGTTTTTCGTCCTCAGCGGTTGTGAGCCCGGGGCGGAACCGGTATACTAGTCGGTTTGGAATCCCGCCCGTGCGGTGGCCTGCACGGTGGCGCCGGCCGGGCGGTTGGAGGCCTGTGGGACGCCTTGAAAGGCGTCCTACTAGCCGACCTGTGGGACAGGTTGGAAACCCGTCCTACCTGCCGAAAGGATTGCCGTTGTCTACCGACTCTGATCTCCCGACGGATCTCCCGCCGGATCGCCCGAACGACCCCGCCGGCACCCCTCCTGAAGACCCATCGACCGGCGGAGCCCTCGGTGTCCCTCCGGCCGAAGGAGCCCCCGCAACCCCGCCGTCGGGCGGGAACTCCGGCGCTCCTCCGAGCGGAGGGGACGTCCACGGCGGCCGACTGGTCGAGCTGCCAATCGAAGACGAGCTCCGCGGCAGCTACTTGACTTACGCGATGAGCGTGATCGTCAGCCGGGCGCTGCCCGACGTGCGGGACGGGCTGAAGCCCTCGCAGCGCCGCATCCTCGTGGCCATGAACGACCTGAATCTCGCCCCCAGCGCGTCCACCTCCAAGTGCGCGGCCATCGTGGGCGAGACCATGAAGCGCTACCACCCGCACGGCGACCAGGCCATCTATCCCACGCTGGTCCGCATGGCGCAGGACTGGAGCACTCGCTACCCGCTGGTGGACAAGCAAGGCAATTTCGGCTCGGTCGCCGGCCTGCCGCCCGCGGCCATGCGATATACCGAGGCCCGGCTTTCGCCCATGGCGGCGATCATGCTGGAGGACTACAAGCTCGACACGGTGGATTTCGCGCCCACCTACGACGAGCGGGGCGTGGAGCCGACGATCCTCCCCTCGCGGTTTCCGAACCTGCTGGTCAACGGCTCGCAGGGGATTGCGGTGGGCATGGCCACGTCGATCCCGCCGCACAACCTGGGCGAGGTCTGCGATGCGCTAGTCAGGGTGATCGACGACCCGGACGTGACGGCCGACGAGCTTCTGGAGATCGTGCCCGGGCCCGATTTTCCCACGGGCGGGATGATCTGCGGCACCAGCGGCCTGCGACGCGGGTACATGACCGGGCGCGGCACGATCACGCTCCGTGCCCGGGCGCGGATCGAGGAGATGCCCGGCAGCCGGTTCCGCATCGTGGTCAACGAGGTCCCGTATCAGCAGTCCCGCGACCGCGTCGAGGAGAGGATTGCCCAGCTTGTGAACGACGGCAAGATCCCCGGGATCGCCGGCAGCCGCAACGAGAGCGACCTGAAGGAGCCGGTCCGTCTGGTCCTGGACCTGAAGCGGGACGCCGACCCGGACGTGGTGCTCAACCAGCTCTACCAGTTCTCGCCGCTCCAGGACAGCTTCTCGCTGATCTTCCTGGCGCTGGTGGACGGCAAGCCGCGAGTGCTCCCGTTCAAAGGGCTGTTGGAGGAATTCATCCGCCACCGGGTGATCGTGATCCGCCGCCGCACGCAGCACCTTTTGGGCAAGGCCCGGCAGCGCAAGCACACGGTCGAGGGGCTGCTTCTGGCCCTGGCCAACATCGAGGAGGTGATCCGCGTGATCCGCTCCTCGGCCAGCCAGGCCGAAGCCAAGGAGCGGCTGGTGCAGGTCGAGTGCCCTGCGGCCATGCTCCAGCGGGCCCTGGGCGACGAGGGATTTGCCGTGGTCGAGGCGGAGCGCGGGCGGGAGGAAAACTACCGGCTCACGCCGGTGCAGGCCGACGCCATTCTCCGCATGACGCTCGGCCAGTTGGTCAACCTGGAGCAGGCGCGGCTGGCCGAAGAGCACCGCAAGCTCCTGGCCGAGATCGCCGAGTTCGGCCGCATCCTCTCCGACGAGAACAACATCCTGGCGATCGTCCGCGAAGACCTCCTGGAGATGAAGCGCAAGCACGCCGACCCGCGGCGCACGGAAATCTGCGGCGAGGAGATCGCCGACTTCGACCTGGACGACCTGATCGAGGAAGAGACCATGGTCGTCTCGATCTCCGACAACGGCTACATCAAGCGGACCCCGATCACCGCCTACCGGGCCCAGCACCGCGGCGGCAAGGGGCTCATCGGCGCCAAGACCGAGGAGGAGGACCCGATCCAGCACCTCTTCGTCGCCAGCACCCACGCCTATCTCCTCTTCTTCACCAACCGCGGCAGGGTCTACTGGCACAAGGTCTACAACCTGCCGCAGCTCGGGCGCGGCAGCCGCGGCCGGGCCATCGTCAACGTCCTGAACCTCGCCGAGGGCGAGCGGGTGACCGACTGCCGCGCCGTGCGCGATTTCGACAAACCCGGCCACTTCCTCATGATGGCCACGCGCAACGGCCTGGTGAAGAAGACCGACTTGGCCGCCTACAGCCGCCCGCTGCGCCACGGGCTGATTGCCATCAAGCTCCGCGAGGAAGACGAGCTGGTCGACGTGGTCGTGACCGAGCCGGGCGACGAGGTCGTGCTGGCCACGGCCAACGGGATGGCGATCCGCTTTCGCGAGTCCGACGCCCGCCCCATGGGCCGCAACGCCACCGGCGTGAAGGGAATCCGGCTGGAGGGCGATGACACGGTCGTCGGCATGGTCGTGGCCGATCCCGAGGCGTCGCTCTTGACCGCCTGCGCCAACGGCTACGGCAAGCGCACTCCCTTCGGGCCGAACCTGGAAGGCGAGCTCGAGGGAGAAGAGGAGGACAGGCATTCCTGCCTGTCGCCGGAGGACGAGGAATCCGGTCTGTCGCCGGGCGAAGAGGAAGAAGAATCGTCGGAGGCCGAAGGTCCGGCGCCCGCGGGGACCGAAGACGAAGAAGCGGAAGCCGGGGAAGAAGGCGAGGGCCCGTCCTCTGGGCACTGCTACCGCGCCCAGCGCCGCGGGGGCAAGGGCCTGCGCGACATCAAGACCACGCCCCGCAACGGCCCGGTGATGGGCATTGTCCGCGTCCGCGACAACGACGAGCTGATGATGATCACGGCCCGCGGCAAGATCCAGCGCGTTCCGGTAAGCGACATCAGCATCATCGGGCGCAACACGCAGGGCGTACGCATCATGACCCTCGAAGAGGGCGACACGCTCGTGGCCGTCAAGCGCGTCCCGCACGAGGAAGGCGAAGGGGCGTAGGGTGGGCCGGCCGCAATTCCCATGACGAAGCACCCGCGCATCGAAGGCATCGACTACCTGCGGGCCATCATGTCGGTCTTCGTCGTGGTCTGGCACATGGACGGCGCAGGCCGGTCGCTGATCTTCTCCAAGGAACAGTATCCCGATCACCGGTTCACGCTCTCGGATTTCCTGAACTTCCACGTGCTCCTCTTGGCGGTGCCGACGTTCATCCTGATGTCCAACTACCTCTTTGTCCTGCACGGGACAAGCTGGGCGGCCCTCAAGAGACGCCTTTGGAGATTGGCGATCCTGGTGACCTTCTGGCCGATCGCCCTGACGCTCTACAAGAAGAGCGTCTACGGGTTGCCTGATCTGGTTCCCGGGTCTCCTTCCTCGCTGGTGTCTTTCGTACTGACGGCCGGGCACACAATCTACTTTTTCTTTGTTTCTCTGATCGTCTGTCTGGTCGTTACGCACTTCATTTCGAGGCTTCGGAGCCCCGCCGTGTGGTTTGGCTCCGTCCTTTCCGTAGTCCTGCTTTTCTCGCTGCCGCTTGCGACCAAGCTGTCCGGTTGGTCTTGGCTGAGCGCTTGCGTGAATCCGCTCAATTTCATCCCCTACTCGTTCGCAGCGGTCCTGTTGAGCAGGTATGCCGGCTATGTCGCGCATCGAAAGGCCCTGATCCTGGCGGCAGGCTTGTTTCTTGCCGTCGCCCTGTCGGTGGCGGAGTGGCGCCTCGATACGGGAAGCATCTTCTTCGCCTCGGAGGACCCTTTCCTCCGCGGGCAGGACTCGGCGATCCCCGCGTACACGAGGGCTTCGTTGCTCTTCTCGACCGTCGTGGTGCTGATCCTCGCCGCCAACCCGGCGATCAAGGCCCATGGCGCCGTCCGGTTCATGTCGAGACATGCGTTGGCACTCTACTGCATTCATCCCTTCTTGGCGCGGCCTATCGAAGACGGGCTGTCGAGGCTCGCGCTTCCCGGGGCGGTCGCGCTTTACGGCGGGATCGGGCTGGTCGTTGGCCTCAGCTATGCCACGTCGATCGTGTTGAGCTTGTATCTCAAGGAGGATGTGCTGCGATAGCGGATGCGTGGCACTGACGTCTCGCCAGTGCCTAGTCCCGACTCCCGAGGGCGAGCGGAGGCGTTCGGGCGAGGTACACAGAAACAGCCGGTCTTTGTTGACGGACCCCACCGCGAAGCGTACAACCACGAATGCGAGGGAGACGCCGGCACTGGCGAGATGCCGACACTGGCGAGATGCCAGTGCCACCCACCGCCCAAGCCTTTCGTCCCATGAGGGCGAGGGCTCGGCGCCTTATCCCGTGAACCGGCGGACGATCAGCGAGATATTCTGCCCGCCGAAGCCGAAGCTGTTCGAGAGCGCGGTGTCGCAACGGGTCCGGCGGGCTACGTTGGGCACGTAATCCAGATCGCACTCGGGATCGGGATACTCGTAGTTGATCGTGGGCGGGAGCACGTTGTCGCGGATCGCCAGGAGGCAGAAGATCAGCTCGGTGGCCCCGGCCGCGGCAATCAGGTGGCCCATCATGCTCTTGGTGCTGGAGACCGGGATCCGGTAAGCCTCCTCTCCGAAGACCTGCTTGACGGCCAGGGTCTCGACCTTGTCGTTGACCGTGGTGCTGGTGCCGTGGGCATTGATGTAGTCCACGCGGTCCAGGCCGGCGTCGGCCAGGGCCATGCGGATGCAGGAGATCGCGCCGCGGCCCTCGGGGTGGGTGTCGGTGATGCGGAAGGCATCGGCCGTGGAGCCGTAGCCGACGATTTCGCCGTAGATCTTGGCGCCGCGGGCCTTCGCGTGCTCGAGGGCCTCCAGCACCACCATGCCGGCGCCTTCGCCGAGCACGAAGCCGTCGCGCTCCCGGTCGAAGGGGCGGGAGGCTTTGGTGGGCTCGTCGTTGCGCGTGCTCAGCGCGGTCAAGAGGCAGAAGCCGGTCACTCCGAAGGGATGGATCATGGTGTGGGTGCCGCCGGAGAGCATGACGTCGGCCTCGCCGCGGCGGATGATCTCCGTGGCCTCGCCGATCGCCTGGCTGCTGGCGGCGCAGGCGGTCAGGCAGTTGACGTTCGGCCCTTGGGCGTTGAACAGGCTGGCCAGGTGGCCGGCCGGCATGTTTGGCTCCTGCTCCAATTCGGCGATGGGATTGAGGACCTCCAGGCCCTTCTTGGTGAACTTGGCGAGGTCCAAGTCCGGGCCGTCCAGCGCGGCGACGATCATTTGGGTGAAGCGGTCGAAATCCTGTTGTCCTTCGCCGCTGCCGGTATAGACGCCGAAGCGCGTGGGGTCGATCCGCGCGAGGTCCAGCCCCGAGTCGGCCATGGCCTTCTTGCCCGCCCCGATGGCAAAGTGCGTGTGGCGGCCCTGGTACTTCCAGTCCTCGGGGTTCTCACCCACGTCGGAGATGTCCCAGTTGCGGACCTCGGCGGCGATCTTGGTGGGAAAGTTGCCGGCGTCGAACAGCGTGATATAGCCCACGCCCGACTCTCCGGCCAGCAGCCGCTTCCAGACCGGCTCGATCTGGGCGCCCAGCGGCGTGACCCAGCCGGCCCCGGTGACCACGACACGTCGTCTCATCCGTTCCTCCTGACCGACAAACGGGCTAAGGCTCCAATCCCGGCGGCGGCTGCAAAGGAGATCCGTCGGGGCCGTGCCCGACCTCGTAGGCCCGCAGCATCCGCATCATGCTCAGGTAGTCCTTGGGCTCGAAGAGGGTCTTGCCTTGGTGGCTGCCGTTGTTGAGGTGGGCGAAGACGATTTCCATCTCGGCGTGGAGCTTGGAACCCTTATGGCTGGTCGCGGTGACCATGGCCCCGTCGTCGCGGATGTAGTCCAGCGCGGCCGTATACGTCAAGGTGTCGCCCGGCACTGCCTCGCAGTAGAAGACGACCTTGGGCACCTTGGCCAGGACCACTTTCTCGCGGAACCCGCCGTGCTCGCAGACCAGGAGCCCCCCGGTCTGAGCCAGGCCCTCGATCACCAGGGACGCGGGCATGACCGGATAGCCCGGGAAATGGTCGTGGAGGTACTCTTCGGCCAGCGAGATGTTCTTGATGGCCTTGGCGTACCGGCCGCTTTCAAACTCGATGAACCGGTCGATCCAGTACCAGCGCATGGGAAAGGTTTCTGCCGCTTGCGCGCGGCTTTGGAGGGCGAGCGGGGCGTCAGCCGGCGGTGGCCAGCTTGCTTTCCACGAAACGGCACATGTCGGCCACGGTGAGGAGGTTGGCGAGATCCTGCACGTTGGGGTTGGCGGCGAAACTGTCGAGGTTGGCGAACGGCATGCGTTTGCGCAGCTCGGCGATTCCCGCGTCCGTCACCCGGCCGTCCACCACGTACTCGGGGTTGGTGAGGATGTCCTGGGGCAGCAGCTCCTTGTCGGGGATCTTGATGTTAAACGCCTTTTGCAGCCGGAAGAGAATGTCCAGAAAGTCGATCGACTCGGCCCCCAAATCGCCGACCAAAGTGGCCTGCGGGGTGACTTCCTCTTCATCGACGCCCAGTGCCTCGACCAGTGCGCCGCGGACTTTCTCGAAAACTTCCTCCTGTGTCGGCATTTCGCTCCACCTCCCAAGCTCGGTTGTCAAAACAAATATCCGCTTCAGTAGCCGCCCAGGCTCAATCCGCCGTCCACCCGGAACACTTGCCCCGTAATATAGGCGGCGTCGTCGCTGGCCAAGAATGCAATCACCGCAGCGACCTCGGCGGGGGTGCCGATGCGTCGCAGGGGGATAAACTCGTTAATTCGAGCCCCCGCCACAGCGCGGACCGCCTTGCTCATGTCCGTGTCGATCATGCCCGGGGCCACCGCGTTGACGCGGACCCCGCGCGGGGCCAATTCCTTCGCCATCGCCCGCGTCATGCCGTCAATCCCGCCCTTGCTCGCAGCGTAGTTCACCTGACCTCGCGAGGCAAACTCGGCCGACGTGCTGGAAACGTTCACAACGCTCCCACGCCGCTGATACATCATCTGCTGCGCCACGGCCCGGCAGTAGTGGTACGTGCCGCCCAAGTTCGTCTCGATGACATCGCGCCACTGCTCGGCGGTCATCGCGCCCAACAGCCCGTCCCGGACGATCCCGGCGCAGTTAACCAGGATGTCCAGACGCTCGTGCTGGGCCACGATCTCATCGACGATCTGCTGGGCCCGTTGGGCATCCCGCACGTCGGCCTCGACCGCGCGGACCTCGCGCCGCTGTGCCGTGAGGTCCGCAACGGCCGCGTCGAGCGCCTCGCGAGAGCTGCTGTCGACGAAGATCACGCGGGCCCCTTCGGCCGTCAGTCGCTCGACCACGGCCCGGCCGATCCCTCGCGCCCCGCCCGTCACCAGAGCCACTCTGCTATCCAGTCGCATGTTTCCTTCTCAACAGAAGAACCTTCCCAACCCGGCGTGCCCGAGGCGGTTCCAGAATCCGCAGTCAATCGTCCTCCGGGATGGCCTTGCCGGCCCGGCCATTGGGTGGGTAGATCAGGGCAAAAAGGGCCCGCATCTCTTCCTTGACACTCTTGTCCGTCTGGGCGTATTCCGGCTGCGTTTCCGCCAGGTCGTATCGCTCCAGGACCAGGCGCCCGTTGACGGTGAATCGACCGTCCACCGTTCCGCGGACCTTCAGCACGGTCTCCCGGTCGGTCTGGCTGAGGACCTCGGCGGTGACGCGGAGGGTCTGGCCCGGCTCGACGAACTGGCCGTACTTGACCCCCTTGGCCTCCTTGAGGACCACCATGCTATGGGCAAAATCCTCGCTGGCCCGCACCAGCCACGCCCCGGCCTGAGTCATGGCCTCCAGCATTAGGACGCCGGGCATGACGGGGAATCCGGGGAAGTGATCGGCCAGGTACTCCTCAGCCATGGAGAGGGCCTTCAAGGCGGTGATCTTGACGCCCGGCTCCAGGTGCTCGATCCGATCAATCAGGGAAAACCGCATAGCTCTTTGGAGGGAGGATCGGCCCGCGCAGACTACGACCGCGCAGCAGGTCAAACGCACTAGTATAATGCCCCGCACCAGGCACTACAACCGCGAAAGCGGATGTACGGTCCTCTCTTGACTTAGCCCCCCGACTTCACTAGACTTTGCAGTATCGTTGCTCACGAGCCCCGGCTGGATGCCCGTCATGGCCTGCGCGAACCTATTGCGACTGGCGCTTTCGCCCCTTTTGGGGGACTCGCCTTAGGGTTCGCGCGCAGGCCGGGGATATAACAGCCGTCCGTTCGATCAAGGCCAAACCGAACCCCAAGGCACCGATCGCCTTGGGGTTTTTGTTTGCGTCCGCTAAGCAGGAAACTTGCTGCAATGGGTCCAGGTGCGAAGAGCCGCCGGCGTTTTGGGCCGACCAGGGCATGGTTGGTGTTGCCCGCGCCGACCAAGGGTCGGCTCCCGGAGGTCTTGTGCCTCGCTTGCGTTCACTGACCGGCTTTTCGCACCTGAAATAGGAATCACTCCATGTCCCCCGATTTATCCCCCTCACGCCCCATCGTGATCTTCGACACCACCCTCCGCGACGGCGAGCAATCGCCCGGCGCCAGCATG